>DASSWT010000203.1:0-3793 GCA_035704555.1 Saccharospirillum sp.
TTCCCGTTACTTCTACATCGACACCGAAGCCAATCGTGGCATTCAAACCGCCCGGCAAATTAACGGTGCGGGTAATGACGAGTCCATTCTGGTGCTGAATCCGCTGCCGGTGATAGAGCAGGCCCGCCAGCACATGAAAAATCAGCGCCAGGGCCTGTCACCTGAAAAGCTCGGCCTGCCGGCTGAAATCGACAGCATCGATCTGTTCATGACGCTGAAGAAAGCCATATCCGCCTGGAAGCAGGCAGGCTCTCGCCGGTTCGAACGGGATGCACTCGAACAACAAACCCAAGCCGCCATTGGCTTGCATTCGGTCCACCAGTACTTGCGGGTCACCGGTACCCGGGAGGAGCAACTGGCCAGCATCACCACCCTGAACTCCAGCAAACAGGGCGCCTGCATTCGCTTGCATGATGATACGGTGGCGTTAAATGTTGGCGATGTACTGATGCACCGGGACCCGGAAGACGGCCCCGAAAGCGAAGGCCGGCTAGGCATCATTCGCTGGATGCACCGTGACAGCCGGGGCCGTATCTGCGGCCTTGAGTATCTGACGGGCAACCTGCAACCGGTGGCAGTGCGTATTAAGGACCGGCTTTCCGAAGCCTTGCTGATCAGCGCCCAGGGCAACGACTCACTGATCACCCACAAGGGGTACTGCACCAGCAACAGTTCGATCCGTCTGAAAAACTTTCGTCATGGTCTGTCGCTCGAAGCGCGAGCCCAGTCTCTGCTCCAGCGTGGTGAAACCACCGATCAGATCAGATTAAAGCGCAGTGCTGTCTAATCATTGACCGTAATAAACCTACCGGTCCGAGCAGAATCTGGTCAGGATTCATGCAGGACCGGCACACTGTTCTACACTCTCGGGAAATAATCGTAATAAATCGACAAAACAATAACTTATGGCGATGTTATTGACCTGTATCATTGCAAATGGCAAATCGACTCATCATACTTTCGGCGCCTACTTCTTTGAACCCTTACACAAACCCTATCGGAAGCTGATCCATGAGCAACTCTACTACCGTGCCTGAGGAGCAGACGACGTACAATTATACGGTTGTGCGTCAATTCTCCATCATGACTGTTGTCTGGGGGATTGTCGGTATGCTGGTTGGCGTCATCATCGCCGCCCAGATGGCATTCCCGGAATTGAACTTCGGTCCCTATTTCCATTTTGGCCGCTTGCGCCCGTTGCACACCAACGCCGTGATCTTCGCCTTTGGCGGGTCTGCGCTGTTCGCCACCTCCTACTATGTAGTACAACGCACCACCCAGGCACGGCTGGCGTTCGAAGGGTTGGTTAAATTTACCTTCTGGGGCTGGCAGGCGGTGATTGTTGCTGCTGTGATCACCTTGCCCCTGGGCCTGACGTCCACCAAAGAATACGCTGAGCTGGAATGGCCCATCGACATTCTGATCGCGCTGGTCTGGCTTTCCTATCTGGCCGTTTTTATGGGCACTATCAGCCGTCGCAAGATGTCACACATTTACGTCGGCAACTGGTTCTACCTGGCGTTTATTGTCACCGTAGCGGTTCTGCATGTTGTCAACAGTGCGGCCATCCCGGTGTCTATGTTCAAATCCTACTCGGCTTATGCTGGCACCATGGATGCCATGGTGCAGTGGTGGTACGGCCACAATGCGGTGGGCTTCTTCCTGACCGCCGGCTTCCTGGGCATGATGTACTACTACGTGCCCAAGCAGGCTGAACGCCCGATCTACTCCTACCGCCTGTCCATCGTTCACTTCTGGGCGCTGATCTCGGTATACATGTGGGCCGGTGGCCACCATCTGCACTATTCATCATTGCCAGACTGGGCACAAAACGTCGGCATGGTGATGTCGCTTATTCTGCTGGCACCAAGCTGGGGCGGCATGATCAACGGCATGATGACCATGAGTGGCGCCTGGCACAAACTGCGTACCGACCCGATTCTGCGATTCCTGGTGGTTTCCCTGTCGTTTTACGGCATGGCCACCTTTGAAGGCCCGATGATGGCCATCAAGACGGTAAACGCCCTGTCTCACAACACCGACTGGACCATCGGTCACGTACACTCCGGCGCGCTCGGCTGGGTGGCGATGATTTCCATCGGCGCGCTCTATCACACCATTCCGCGCCTTTATGGTCAGACCAAGATGTACAGTATCTCCCTGATCAACGCTCACTTCTGGCTGGCGACGATTGGTACGGTTCTGTACATCGCCGCCATGTGGGTTAACGGCATTGCCCAGGGCCTGATGTGGCGTGCGGTCAACACCGATGGCACCCTGATGTACAGCTTTGTCCAGGGCGTTGAGGTTAGCTGGCCGGGCTATGTGGTGCGCATGATTGGCGGCATCGTGTTCCTGTCCGGCATGCTACTGATGGCCTACAACGTCTGGATGACCATCCGGAGCGAACAGAAAACCATTGCGGCTGACACCGCCGCTCAGCCCGCTTAACGGTTAGGACGGATACAATGCAACACGAAACGGTTGAAAAGAACGTCGGCCTGATGGTCGCGCTGGTGCTGATCGCCATCAGCTTCGGCGGGCTGGTCGAGATTGTGCCATTGTTCTCACAGGATGAAGTCACCGAACCTATCGAAGGCCTGGAGCCCTACAGCGCTCTGGAACTGGAAGGCCGTGACATCTACATTCGTGAGGGCTGCCACGTCTGCCACACTCAGATGGTACGTCCGCTGCGTGCCGAGGTGGAGCGCTACGGACCATACTCCAGGGCAGGCGAAGATGTTTACGAGCACCCCTTCCTCTGGGGTTCGAAGCGCACCGGTCCCGACCTCGCCCGGGTCGGTCAGCGTTACAGCGACGAGTGGCAGAAAGCCCACCTCTACGACCCGCGCTCTGTGGTACCCGAATCCAACATGCCAGCCTTTCCCTGGTTGTTTGAGTGGACGGTCGATGGCTCAAAAACCGGTGCCAAAATGGAAGCACTGCGTCGTGTAGGCGTGCCCTACACCGATGAACAGATTGCCAATGCTGAAAGCGAAGTCGATGGCGTGGCTGAAATCGATGCGCTGGTTGCCTACCTTCAGCAGCTCGGCACCCTGATGACAGGCCGCTAACCCTATGGATATCAACGATTTCAGAGGCCTGGCCACAATCTTCACCATGATCGCGTTCTTTGGCATTGTGATTTGGGCTTACAGCAGCAAGCGCAAGAAAAAATTCGATGAAGCGGCCAACCTGCCCTTCGAAGACGAAGAGCTGCACAAGAAGACCCAGGCCAGGACAGGAGACGACAAACAATGAGCAGTTTTTGGAGTGCTTACATCTTTATCCTGACGGGGATCTCGATCGTCGGGCTGGTTCTTCTGATTACCCTGACCCGGCGCATGAAAGACCCGGGCGGCGAAGGGGCATCCACCACCGGTCACAGCTTCGATGGCATTGAAGAGTTCAATAACCCCCTGCCCAAGTGGTGGCTGAACCTGTTCTGGATCACCATCATTTTCGCTGTGGGGTATTTGATCGCCTACCCAGTGGGCAATTGGGATGGCGTTCTGAACTGGACGTCACAGAAAGAGCTGACCAACAGCCAGATCGCCCACGAACGCCGCTATGGCGAAATCTACGAGCGCCTGGCCAGCATACCGGTAGAAGAGCTGCCCGATAATGCTCAGGCCATGCGGATTGGCCAGCGTCTGTTCGAAGACAACTGTGCACTCTGCCACGGCCAGGCAGGCCAGGGCAGCTATGGCTTCCCCAACCTGACCGACGACGCCTGGCTGTACGGCGGCAGCGGCGACACCATCAAGACCACGCTGATGAATGGACGGCGCGG
>DASSWT010000137.1:0-2466 GCA_035704555.1 Saccharospirillum sp.
GGCCCCGGCACCCAGCCCGCGGGTGATGCCGTTGCCCAGTTGCAGCTGAGTCGTGGCTTCCACGCCCCGCAGTGCCTGGGCATCGGTGTTGGCGCAAATGAACTCCACGCCTTCAATGTGCGATTGCAGCATGTGCCGCACAGCGTTACCACCGCCACCGCCACAACCAAACACCTTTATTACCGCAGTTTGCGGCTGTTCATCTACGAGTGTGAACATATCACCGCCGTTCAACTCAGAATCATAATGTTTCATTTTCCTGCTCCTTCCATTGTTTTACGAATGGATGTTGTTGTTTCAGACCCGAAGGCCTGTGCCCTGAATGTGTGAGGGTCGTCCTGTCTTGATTGCCACTTAACCGCCTGAATGCGGCAACCGTCCTTTTTCAGCGCCGGCGAACCGGTGCCGTTCTTAAAAATCAGTGTTAAAAGTTGTTGGCCATCCAGCTGCGGAACCGGGTCCAGGCACTGTCTTTGGGCACCTGAGCCTGCTTGCGCACGCGAGTGGTCGGCTGTTTTCCGCCTTGCAGCTGCTTTAGCCCGTACTGCAGCAGGCCCACGCCGGTTGCGTGAATCGGGTTGGAGACCACATCCGACAGGCCCGACACGTTTTGTGGATAGGCGAGCCGTACCGGCACATGAAACACCTCTTCGGCCAGCTCCACGGCGCCTTCCATCTTGGCGGTACCACCGGTCAGTACCACGCCGGCCGGAATCATGTCTTCGAAGCCACTGCGGCGCAGTTCGGACTTGATCAGGTTGAACAGCTCCTCGTAACGCGGCTCAACCACTTCAGCCAGTGCCTGACGCGTCAGTTCACGTGCACTGCGATCACCCACGCTCGGCACCTTGATGGTTTCGTGCGCCCCGGCCAGTTGCGACAGCGCGCAGGCGTATTTGATCTTGATGTCTTCGGCGTGCTGGGTCGGGGTCGCGAACGCCATGGCAATGTCGTTGGTCACCTGATCACCGGCAATCGGAATCACCGCGGTGTGGCGAATCGCGCCTTCGGTGAAAATCGCCATATCGGTGGTGCCGCCGCCGATATCGACCAGGCAAACGCCCAGTTCGCGCTCATCGTCGGTCAGCACCGCCTGGGCGGAGGCCAGCTGCTCAAGAATGATCTGGTCCACTTCCAGGCCGCAGCGGCGCACGCATTTGTCGATGTTCTGTACCGCGTTCTGGGCACCGGTGACCAGGTGCACCTTGGCTTCCAGGCGCACACCACACATGCCCAGCGGCTCTTTAATGCCTTCCTGGGAATCGATGATGTATTCCTGCGGCAGGATATGCAGAATGCGCTGGTCGGCGGGAATCGCCACGGCCTGGGCCGCATCGATCACCCGCTCAAGGTCGGCCTCGATCACTTCTTTTTCCTTGATCGCGACAATGCCGTGGCTGTTCAGACTGCTGATGTGACTGCCCGCGATGCCGACATAAACAGAATGAATGTCGCAGCCAGACATCAACTCAGCTTCCTCAACGGCGCGCTGAATGCTCTGGACGGTGGACTCGATATTCACCACCACCCCTTTTTTCAAACCGCGAGACGGGTGTGACCCCAGGCCAACAATTTCAATGCCGCCTTCGGCCGTCACCGTACCCACGATAGCGACGACCTTGGATGTACCGATATCCAGACCGACGATCAATTTTCCCTGAAACGGCGATGTCATCTCTCACCTCATACCGATGGTTCTGAAGATGCACGGTGCCCGACGGCCAGGCCGTTAGGATACCGCGCATCGATGTATTCAATGGTGTCGGGGGCTATGCCCTCTGCATTCAGCAGTACAACCACCCGACGTGTTCTTGCCAGCATGTCTTTGGAGCCCAGCGCGACCTCGATGCCGCTGTCCAGCGTCAGCGTCCATGCACCACGACGGTGCATGCGGACACCATTAAGGCGCTGACCTGCACCGGAAAAGACCCGGCTGAACTGCAGGTACTGCTCCATCACACGCTTCGCTTCCGCGTTTGGCCCGTTCAATTCAGCCAGAACCAGTTCAGCTACCGGGCGGCTCAGGGGTTCACCGTCGCTGTTCAGCACCTGATCCCCATTCCAGCGGGCGACCGGCTCATGTTCCGTCACCGACAACTGCAGCCGGTCCGGCCAGGCTTTGGTCACACTCACCTCAGCAATCCACGGCAACTGTTCCAGCCGTTGCTGCACCTCACCGGGCGCTATGGTCAGCAAGCTGCGCCCGCGAAAGGCTTCCATGGCCGCATCTACCCGGGCGCGGTCTTCGTACACCAGCACCTCACTGACTTCCCAGGTGGTCACGGCCATCGGGCGCCAGTCCCAGGCCAGGTCCTGCTTGGCGACCCAGCGACCACCCATCACCAGAACCGCGATGACTACGACACTGCCCAGCGTCTGCCCGGCAAGGCGAAAAATCCGCCGCCAGTTGCGGGGCGGCTTGCTGGGCTTGCGCGGTACTGCGCCCTGGCCGCGTCGTTTGTACTC
>DASSWT010000330.1:0-6391 GCA_035704555.1 Saccharospirillum sp.
GCCCGAATCAGTTCCACCAGCTGCATCAGCGGCACCGGGTTCATGAAGTGCATGCCCATAAAACGATCCGGCCGGGAGGTGGCTGCAGCCATGCGGGTGAGGGAAATGGCGCTGGTGTTGGAGGCGAACAGGGTGTTGGCCGGGCAGAGGGCATCGAGTTTGCGAAACAGGTCGATCTTCACCGTTTCGTTTTCGGTAATGGCCTCGACCACCAGGTCGCAACCAGCGAATACCTCGATATCGGTATTGGTATGCAGCCGGGCCAGAGCCGCTGAGTGTTGTTCGGTGGTCAGCTTTCCCTTCTCAACGAACTTGCCCAGGCTGCGGTCAACCGCTTTCAAAGCGGTATCAAGCTGGGCTTGCTGGTTATCGACGAGATGAACGGTATAGCCACTCTGGGCAAACACCTGGGCTATCCCATGGCCCATGGTGCCAGCCCCCAGAACACCGATAGTTTGAAGTGAGTCGGTACTGAACGCAGTCGTCGTCATAGAGGATCCTGTGAATGAGCGGTAATTTTTATTGATTCCGAGGCTAGTTTTCGTTTACGTTAACGTCAACTTGTGGCGAGCAGTGCAACTTGCGGAGTGCGTAAACTCTGGCAAACAGTTGGGTTGTCTTAGTGCCTGGAGCTCGTGCCAGACACCGGGTGTACTTCTCCGGGGTCGGGCGGGGTGCCGCCCACTCAACCCGTCCATGGGGCCTAGGCTTCGGCATCCATGCCTCAGACTTCCCCGGATAAGCACACCCGGCATCTAGCACATCAATCAACGCCAATTCCGTAACCTGAGGGATCAGATCCCGTTTGACGGTGATAAACATTCTTTATGGCGACCCGTGACTTACTACCTCAAGTTTCGGAGTTCGCTAGCAGCGGATTAGCACCGGATGCCAGGTAGAGCTATCGAGGGTGGTCCGCAGCAAGGATGCTGCGGTCCAGGCCCCATGGACGGGTTTACGCCGACCCTCGATAGCCCTACCTGGTGGCCGGTGCGGGCGACTGGCAACAAAGCCAACAGCGAACTCCGAAACTTGAGTTACTACCTAAAGACACTGATTTCATGAATAAAGCGACACCCGAATTGCAAACCTTCAGCATCCGCGATCTAGCCGGCGAATTTGACGTGACCACACGCACCATTCGTTTTTACGAAGACCGAGGCCTGCTAACCCCCGAACGCGAAGGCCAGCGCCGGATCTACCACAAGCGCGACCGCGCCCGGCTGGTGCTCATATTGCGCGGCAAACGTCTGGGTTTCAGCCTGGATGAAATCCAGCAACTGGTGACCGCCTACGAAACCCCCGAAGATGAAATTCCCCAGCTGGAACAGTATCTGAAAACCCTGACCGAACATCGGGAGACGCTGCTGCAACAGAAGGAAGACCTTGAGAAAACCTTGCAGGAACTGGAGCAGGCGGAGCGGGATTGTCGGGCGGCACTGGCGCGGAAACAGGGGTAATGGGTTCAGAAGCCGTGGTTCGTGATGTCCTTTTGATATTTTAACTGAGCAATAGCGGGGCCTACGGCGGCTGATGGCGAGATAATCCGTCGCTCAGGCTTGTCTCGCTCAAGAGGGCTTCTCTGTCAAGGCGCTCGCTGTCTTCTTGTTTAGTCACCTAATTCGGTGATTTTTTGATATAATTTCTGATATCTGCTACTTTATCACTTAATTCGGTGATTTTAGTGCTATGAACAGCTTAGAAGCTATCGGTCGCAAGGCCAGAAAACGTCGCAAGCAGCATCAGCTTGGTAGCATGAGGGAAATCGCTCAGGTGCTCCAGATTTCGGTTAACGACATTTCCGAGATCGAGCGTGGCATTTTTACCGGTTCGATCCTGAATGTAGAGCGTTATTTGTCGTATATCGGTCTGGAGTTGACGGTAGCGGAGTCCAAAGCGCCGACCCTGGATGATCTGGAGGCGATATTCCGTGAAGACGACGATTGACTGGCCGAAGCGTTTTACTGAGCTGCAGGTGTTCAGTCAGCAGGAGCGGGTCGGCACACTGGTTCACGACAGCCAGTACGTCTTCGGCTATTCCGAGTCAGCGCCCCGACCCTGCTCACTGACCATGCCGGTCCGTATTGAAAGCTACGTTAACGGTGCCCTGCACCCGGCATTTGAAATGAATCTACCCGAGGGTTTTTTGCGCCGTTACATCAGCGAGCGTTTGGTCCGCTACACCAAGGTCAATGACATGCTGTTCCTGGCACTGCAGGGCGACCGGGGAATCGGGCACCTGAACTACCGAAGCGGGCTGGATTTCGGGCAGGCGGATATGGTGTCCATGAACGACCTGCTAACCACCCAGCGGGGCGAGGGCCTTTTTGCCTACTTGCTGGAGCGCTATGGGCTGACCCATACGCTGTCCGGCATGCAGCCAAAGCTGTTGGTGAAGACTGACAGAACAACCCTGTCCTACCCGAACTGTATTGTAAAAACCGGAGATGCCGAGTTTCCCGGTCTGGTTACCAACGAATACCTCTGCATGAGTCTGGCCCGGGATTGCGGTCTCGCGGTGCCGGATCACTATCTCTCTGCAGGGCGCGATCTGTTCATCATTGACCGGTTTGATATGGCCGGCGACAAGAAGCTTGGGTTCGAGGACTTCTGCAGCCTGATGGGGCTGTCCGGAGAAGACCGTTACAGCCGTAGCTACGAAACTGCCGTGAAGGTGCTGAGCCTCTATAGACTTCCGAAACCTGACTTTGAGTTGTTTTTCCGGCAGCTGGTGTTCAGTTGCGCCATCGGTAACGGGGATGCTCATCTGAAAAACTTCGGTCTCCTGTATGACCCGACAGATACGGTGAGTAGGCCGCGGTTGTCCCCGGTGTATGACCTGACCTGTACTTTGGCTTATGAGCATCTCGACAGGCAATTGGCGCTGTCAATGAACGCGCGCCGGGAGTTCCCGGACAAGACCGGGCTGATGACCTTCGGCAGGAAATTGGGAATCCGCAACCCCGGTGCTTTGGTGGATGAGGTTGTGACGCTCATTCGCGACGGGCTGAAGCATCATGCTCTGGCCGAAGAGGTTCCTGAGCTTGTTAAAATCATTGACCGGCAAGCGGGCTTTACCGGTTCCGAATCGGCCACTGGCATCCATGTTCCAGCGAGGCAACGAACGAAACGCAAGAAATTCACTTAGAGGCGTTCTGCATCCTGCTCCTGATGACTGGCAGGGCAAAGATTGAAATAACTGTTAAATGATGCCCTTACCTGCCTCATGATCATGCAAACACAGTGCATGATTCTCCAGCACCTCTATCACTCGGCAATGTTCCACCGTATTGCCTTCACAGACGCCTACCATCCGTGACAATTCTTCCTCAAGTGCCTGCAACCGGGCGATCCGTGATCGCACTGCGGACAGTTGCTCTTCGGCGATGGCGTTGGCCTGGTCGCAGGGTTCATTGGCATGACGCGACAGGCGCAGTAGGGATTTAATGGCATCGAGTGAGAACCCGAGTTCCCGTGCGTGGCGAATGAAGCGCAGCTGGTTCAGGTGGGCATCGCTGTAGCGCCGTTGGTTGCCTTCGGTGCGATGCGGCGGGGCGACCAGGCCTATGCTTTCGTAATACCGCAGCGTCTGAACGGCGCAGTTCAGGCGTTTGGCCAGTTGGCCGATACTGTAATGTTGCATGGGGGGTACTCCTAAAAAAGTGCTTGAACCTACAATGATTGTAGCTAATAGACTCCCTATTGTGTTGAACAAATAGCAGTGAGGAACACCATGGGTCAGCAGTGTTGTGGAAATAACGACTTTGATGGCACCACGCGGGGGTATCGGCAGGCGCTGGTGGCTGTAATCGTCATTAACGCGGCCATGTTTGTGGTCGAAATTCTAGGGGGAGCCTTGTCAGGCTCTCAGGCGCTGAAAGCCGATGCGCTGGATTTCCTGGGCGATGCGCTGACCTACGGCCTGAGCCTCTGGGTCATCGGCCGTTCTTTGCGAACCCGGGCCAGTGCGGCCTTGTTCAAAGGCATCACGTTGGCGCTGATGGGTTTTTGGGTGCTGGGCTCAACCATCTGGCAGGTCTGGGTTCTGGGCGTTCCCAGCGCCGGTATCATGGGTGCTATTGGTGCGCTCGCGCTGGTGGCTAACCTGGTCAGCGTTCTGATTCTGCTGCGCTACCGGGATGGCGATTCCAACGTCCGCTCCGTCTGGTTGTGCAGCCGCAATGATGCGATTGGCAACGTGGCGGTAATCGGCGCAGCTGTATTGGTGGCGTTCACCGCCAGCCCCTGGCCAGATCTGGTGGTTGCTGCGCTGATGGCTGGGCTCTTTTTGAAATCGAGTGTGAGTATTATTCGTCAGGCTATGGGGGAGCTGCGTCAGGTGGCTACCTCCTAAAGAAGGCGGTTCCATTGTCTGACGTGGCAGTCGTTCGTGCCAGCTACCGGGTAGGCTTATCCGGGGTCGGCGTGAACCCGTCCATGGGGCCTAGACCGCAGCATCCCTGCTGCGGACTTCCCCGGATAAGCCTACCCGGCAGCCAGCACTTAGTTTGTTCCAATTCAGTAGTCTGCAACTACATCACCTCACTACGGATCAAACCGCACCACGTTAATGGGTGGCAAGTGCTTTGAAAGGCATTGCCAGTGGTCGCCCTGGTCTTCGCTGACCCAGAGGTTGCCGGTGGTGGAGCCGAAGGCGAGCAGGTCGCCGCTGGCGTCGATGTCGAGGCTGTGGCGGTAGACCAGATCGTAGGCGGGTTCTTCGGGTAAGCCCCGGGTGAGGGTTTCGAAGTGTTTGCCGCCGTCTCTGGTGCGGGTGACAACCAGTTGGGCGTCTACCGGGATGCGATGCTCATCTTTGATCGCGGGTACGAACCAGGCGGTATCGGGTTGGGTTGGGTGAACAGCGACGGCGAAGCCGAATACCGAAGGTGAGACATCGGTGATCTCGGTCCAGTTGTGGCCGCCGTCTTCTGAGCGGAAAATGCCGTTGTGGTGCTGTATCCACAGGTGGTCGGGTGACGCCGGGCATTGCACCATGCGGTGCGGGTCCTGCGAGACGAGGTCGTAGGCCATGTCCGGCGGCATAAAGGCAGCGCGTAAGCCCTGGCCGGTTTGCTGCCAGGTTTCACCGCCGTTTGTGCTTTCCCAGACACCGCCGCAGGATATGGCCAGTCGAATGGTGTTGCTGTCTTGCGGGTGTACACAAATGGAATGAATACCGGGTTTGTCGTAGCCGCCACCAAACCATTTCTCGCGTTCCGGTTTTTGCCAGAGCGATTCGATCAGATGCCAGGTCTCGCCATTATCGGTCGATTTAAACAAGCCACCGGGAATGGTACCTGCCCATAGCGTACCGGGTTGATCCGCACCGCCTGGTACCAGTTCCCAGATCAGATCAACCGCCGGCCCGTCGTCGCCTTCCACTTTTGGGAAGGCGGGTGTGCCTATTTCCTGCCATTCGTTAGACCCCGCCCTGGCCGCGTGCAATTTAACGCCGAAATGACCGTGGTTCAGCCCGGCGAAGCGGTCGCCGGTGCGTGGGTCGGTTAGCACCATGGTGACCGGGTCGCCGAGGAAAGCCGGGTCGTTTCGTTGCCACTGGCCAGGGCCAGTGCGGGTGAATTGAAACAGCCCCTTGCGGGTACCGATGTGCAATGTTTCGTTCATGGGAGTCTCCCCCGCTTTTTGTTGTTGTTTTCCGGTGTTTCAGCCACCGGAGAGCGCTTGCAGCACCTGCACATCAGACGTCGGCTGCAGAGGGTCGGACAGGGTATTTCGATCCTGAATCATGGTGCCGTCAACAAAAATGGTGATGTTTTTTCGTAACCGGTGCTGGTCGTCCAGGATGTAACCGGCGAGCGTCTGGTTTTCGGCAAAGATCTGCTGCAATGCGTCGGCAACGGTGGTTGCCGTCAGCTCACGCGGCGGGCTCGACACATGGCGTTGCAGGTTGGGCGTAAAGGTGACGGTGACCATAGGCGATTCAGGGTAAAGACTGTTCGGCCAGCATAGCTTAGCCTCAATAAGTTGTCCTGTGATGCTGTGCATAAGTAAGGTATTGCCTACCCATGGAGCCATGATTGCAACGCTCCGTGCAGATGCAATCAGGCGTCTGCCGGAGTAGACTCCGGGTTCATATTTAGCCTCGATTAACGACCATGACCGTTGCTATTTCCAACCCGGGCGTCACTCGCCAAAAACTGACCGGCCTTGGCTTTGCCCTGGCGTCTGCGCTCGCCTTCGGTGGCTCTGGCGCCTTTGCCAAACCGCTGATGGTGGCGGGCATGTCGCCGCTGCATGTGACCTGGCTGCGCTTGCTGGGCATGGTGTTGATTCTGTTGCCGGTCGCCTGGCATTACCGGCGGTTATTACGCACCCAGTGGCGCTTACTGATCGCCTATGGGGTATTCCCCATCGCCGGTGTTCAGGC
>DASSWT010000040.1:0-32527 GCA_035704555.1 Saccharospirillum sp.
CTAAACCACAATTGTAACGGCTGCGCCGTCCCCTCTCTCTAGCTCTCTCCCCCAAGGGTGGAGAGAGAACAGTTATGTGCTGTGGCATAAACCTCTGGTCGTCATAATTGTCAGCCTTGTCCGAACTCAAGCTGGTTCACACTGAACCGGTTGAGTGTTTTCTCGTCCTGATCAAACCTCAGATACCAGCCTACTTTATCCCAGTCTCCCATCACCAGGCGTTCCCGGACTCGTTCGTCATCGGCCGCTATGCTATGCCAGTCGGCCATATGGGTATGACCATGAATCAGCCCGGCGTGTTGGGTGCCTTTCAGTACTCGCTTAACGGCTTTTTGATTCACGTCGATGTAGCGGGGCAGGTCCATTCTGTTTCGGTCTTTGCTGGCCTTGCGCAGGCGCTCGGCCAACTTGAGGCGCCAGGCCAGAGGCAGGCGGCGTAGTGTACCCAGCACCAGGGGTGACTGAATGATGGCACGATAGCGCTGATAGCTCCGGTCATCGGTGCATAGGCGATCCCCGTGACTTAATAGCCAGGTCTGGTCGCCGAATTGAACCGGCGTGGGATCGGGGAGCAGAGTGGCATTGCAGCGTTTGGCGTAGTGGTTGCCGAGGGCAAAATCACGGTTACCCACCATTAAATAGATGGCTGTGGTTTCACTCAGGCGATTCAGCCGCCTGGCAATGTCGTTATGCAGGGGAGTCGTGGCGTCATCGCCGACCCAGTATTCGAAGAAATCGCCCAGAATGAACAGGGCTTCGTGTTGGCTGGCAACGTCGTCCAGGAAGGCATAAAAGGCCCGGACCAGGTCCGGGCGTGAGTCGCACAGGTGCAGGTCTGAAATCAGAACGGCACGGCGGTGGTGAATCATCCAATTATTCCAGAATAACGGCTTTTTCAATGATGACGTCTTCGGTTGGCACGTCCTGATGGCCTGCCTTGAAGGTCGTCGGTACCGCTTTGATTCGGTTTACCACATCCATGCCGTCGGTGACTTCACCAAAAACAGCGTAGCCCCAGCCGTCCGTGCTTTCGGATTTGAAATCCAGGAAGCTGTTATCGGCAATGTTGATGAAGAACTGGGCCGTGGCTGAGTGCGGATCCGCAGTGCGGGCCATGGCAATGGTGCCCACGGTGTTCTTCAGGCCATTGTTGGCTTCGTTCTGGATCGGCGCGCGCGTGGAGCGCTGCTTCATGCCGGGTTCAAAACCACCGCCCTGGACCATAAAGCCGTTGATTACCCGGTGAAAGACCAGACCATCGTAAAAGCCGGCGTTAACGTACTCGGCGAAGTTGGCGCTGGTGTTGGGCGCTTTTTCGGTGTTCAGTGTCAGGGTGATGTCACCCAGATTGGTGGTAAGCAAAACGTTCACAGGCTGTCCTCGGGTTATTGGGTAAGATTCAGGTGCAACCGCTTGGTTGCTATCAAGGTGTTTTCCATCAGCGTGGCCACAGTCATAGGGCCGACCCCACCAGGTACCGGGGTAATCCAGGCCGCTTTTTCCGAGGCCAGTTCAAAATCCACATCCCCGGTGAGTTTGCCGTTTTCGGTGCGAGTGATGCCGACGTCGATAACGATGGCGCCTTCCTTGATCCAGTCGCCTTTGATCAAGCCAGGCCGGCCAACGGCAGCCACCAGGATATCGGCCTGACGCACGTGCTTTTCAAGGTCCACCGTATAACGATGGGCGCAGGTGGTGGTGCATCCTGCCAGCAGCAGTTCCAGCACCATGGGCCGGCCAACGTGATTTGAGGCGCCCACTACCAGGGCTTCCTGACCGCGCAGGTCGACACCGGTTTCGCGCAGCAGGGTCATGATGCCTCTGGGGGTGCAGCTTTCCAGCATCGGCCGGCGCTGTACCAGGCGGCCGGCATTAAATGGGTGAAAGCCATCGACGTCTTTGTCCGGGCGGATGCGCTCGACTACGGTGTCGGCATTAATATGCTCCGGCAATGGCAATTGCACCAGTATGCCGTCAATGGAGGCGTCGTCATTCAGATCATCGATCAATGCCAGAAGCTGAGCTTCCTTGGTCGACGCGGGTAAATCGTAACTGACTGACTTGAAGCCGACTTCGTCACAGGCGCGGCGCTTGCTGCCGACGTAGACTTCAGAGGCCGGGTCGGTACCAACCAGAATAACAGCCAGGCCAGGCGGTCGGATTCCCTGGCTGGTCAGGGCGGTGACTTCTTCGGCTACGCGGGCACGCACGCGGCTCGCCGTCGCCTTACCGTCCAGTATGTTTGCGGGCATGGAGAGGTTCCTTGGAAGTTTTGCGGATTTTCGCATGCCCGCCTGGGCCGGGCAAGGAAACACACTCAGTACAGAGTTTGACCGAATAGCCCGGAAAAGGGTCTATCATCTTGTTTTTCCTGAATTTTTTTAAAAAAGTGTTTGACGGCACCTAAGGCCGTCAGTAATATGCGCCCCACGTTGACGAGACGTACTGATCGGAGCATAGCGCAGCCTGGTAGCGCATCTGGTTTGGGACCAGAGGGTCGGGGGTTCGAATCCCTCTGCTCCGACCAATAATTTAGTAAGGTGTCGTCTCGGTGGGCAGGCGGTTTCGCCGCTCTGGTAGCGTGACCTTTTGGGATTACGCGCCCGTAGCTCAACCGGATAGAGCACTCGCCTTCTAAGCGAGTGGTTGCAGGTTCAAGTCCTGCCGGGCGTACCAGTCTCGTAACGATAATTTGTGGTGGGCGTAGCTCAGTTGGTAGAGCCCTGGATTGTGATTCCAGTCGTCGTGGGTTCGAGTCCCATCGTCCACCCCACTTATTATTTCAGAAAAGGCCGGTCTCCGGCTTTTTTTGTATGTGCGCTAAAAAATCGGGCGGTTCCTGCTTCCCGGTGGATTCAACCGTTGGTCGAATCATTATTTATCAGCCGGGCGGCCGGATACCGTTGACTGGGCTTGAATA
The DNA here is from genome assembly GCA_035704555.1 of Saccharospirillum sp. Lineage (GTDB taxonomy): Bacteria > Pseudomonadota > Gammaproteobacteria > Pseudomonadales > Natronospirillaceae > Saccharospirillum. Next base: position 2,921 of record DASSWT010000040.1, read on the forward strand.
GTCCCCCCATCACCCCTACATTAACCGCCCCCGAATTAACTCAATGTACAGATCGGGCTTAGTTTACCGGTCATTACCTTATAAAGAGCAAGAGGAAGCCTCATGCAAGTGTCTGTCGAAGCGACTACCGGTCTGGAACGCCGTCTGAAGGTGGGTGTCCCCGCCAGTGAAGTGGATAATGCGGTCAGTGAAAAGCTGAAGCAAACAGCTCGCCGCGTACGCATCGACGGTTTCCGTCCGGGTAAAGTACCCGTGTCAGTGGTCAAACAGCGTTTTGGTGATGGCATTCGTGCTGAAGTGCTGCAGGAAGTGGTTCAGAACAACTACGCCAAAGCACTGACCGAAGAGAAGCTGACGCCTGCCGGCTCTCCGCGCATTGAATTTACCCAGGATAAAGCCGGCCAGGACGTTGAGTTCGTGGCTACTTTCGAAGTTTTCCCGGAAGTGAAGCTGGCCGAATTCAATGGCTACGAGTTCGACAAGCAAGTCGCTGAAATTACCGACGCCGATATCGAAGACATGCTGGCCAACCTGCGCAAACAGCGGGCTGAATATAAGGTTGTCGATCGTGCCGCTGCCGATACCGACCAGGTCAAGATCGACTTTGTCGGCAAGGTCGATGGCGAAGCTTTCGAGGGCGGCAGCGCTGAAGATCAGACTCTGATTCTGGGCTCCAAGTCCATGATTCCTGGCTTTGAAGAAGGCATCGTCGGTATGAAAGCCGGTGAAACCAAGGCCGTTGATGTCACCTTCCCTGAAGAATATGGCAATAAAGAACTGGCTGGCAAAGCCGCTGTGTTCGATATTACCCTGAAAGAAGTGGCTGAAGCTGAGCTGCCCGAGCTCAATGAAGCCTTCTTTGAAGCCTTTGGCACCAAAGGTACCGACCTCGAAAGCTTCAAAGTCGAAGTACGCCAGAACATGGAACGTGAAGCCCGCAATGCGCTTCAGGCCAAGCTGAAAAACGACGTTATCGAGAAGCTGGTTGAAGACAACAGCCTCGACGTGCCGTCGGCACTGGTTGATGACGAGATTGGCCGCCTGCAGCAGCAAGCCGTTCAGCAGTTCGGTGGTGGTGCCCAGATGGACCCGTCCAGCCTGCCCAAAGAGCTGTTCCAGGAACAGGCCGAGCGTCGCGTTAAAGTCGGCCTGCTGATGAACGAAGTAATCAACAGCGGCGAACTGAAAGCAGACGACGCTGAGGTGCGCGCCTACATCGAAGATCAGGCTTCTGTGTATCAGGAACCGCAGCAGGTCATCGACTATTACTACAGTAATCGCGAACTTTTGAACCAAGTTCGTGCTGTGGTTGTTGAAAACGCGGCAATCGACTATATCCTGAGTAAATCCAAGGTGAACGAATCCACCGTAAGTTACCAGGACGCTGTTAAGAACAAGGCGGCGGCACAAGGCTGAATGCTGGTGCCGGCTCTGATGTCGGCAGCATGAGGCAGCAATGAGAGTTGGCGCTTCCTTGGGGGTGCCAACTTTTTTGTTTTTTGAATACCAGGAGTCGAGTCAATGTCAAAGTTTGATGCCAACGGGTCCGCACCCGATATTATGAATGCCAGCGGTCTGGTGCCTATGGTCGTTGAGCAGTCGGCTCGGGGTGAACGGTCTTACGATATCTATTCGCGGCTGTTGAAAGAGAACGTCATTTTCCTGGTTGGCCAGATTGAAGACCATATGGCCAACCTGATTGTCGCGCAGTTGCTGTTTCTGGAAAGCGAAAACCCGGACAAAGACATTTCGCTGTACATCAATTCACCGGGTGGCTCGGTCACCGCTGGCATGGCCATTTACGACACCATGCAGTTCATCAAGCCCGACGTCAGCACCATGTGCATTGGCCAGGCGGCCAGCATGGGTGCGCTGTTACTGACGGCGGGTGCCAAGGGCAAGCGCTTCTGTCTGCCCAATTCGCGGATGATGATTCACCAGCCACTGGGCGGTTTTCAGGGGCAGGCGTCGGATATTGAGATCCACGCGCGCGAAATTCTGGAAATGAAACAGCGTTTGAACGACATCATGGCGTATCATACCGGTCAGCCGCTGGACGTTGTCGAGAAGGACACCGACCGCGACAACTTTATGAAAGCGGAAGATGCCGTCACCTACGGCCTGGTCGATAAGGTGATGCAGGGCCGGAATGCTGGCTGATTGCGGTAAATTCGCTAAAATACCTGAGAAATCAATCGGTTGATCACGTTTACCAAACAACCACAGTGCTTTCCCTGAAAAAACTTGCAATATCGGGGCTGTGGTTTCATCTTTAATCGAGCAACCGTTACCAATTGGAGTAGTTGAATGGCCGACGATAGAACCGGAAAAGGCGAAGACGGTAAATTGCTGTATTGCTCTTTCTGCGGAAAGAGCCAGCATGAAGTCCGTAAGCTGATAGCCGGGCCTTCGGTGTTCATTTGCGATGAATGTGTCGACCTGTGTAACGACATCATCCGTGAAGAGCTGCAGGACAATGGTCCCAAGCACGAAAGCAGTAAACTGCCGACTCCCGCTGAGATCCGTGAAACGCTGGACGAATACGTCATTGGCCAGTCACGCGCCAAAATGGTGCTTTCGGTCGCTGTTTACAATCACTACAAGCGATTGCAATACGGTGAGCACAACGACGACGTTGAGCTGAGCAAATCCAACATTCTGCTGATTGGCCCGACCGGTAGTGGTAAAACACTGCTGGCGGAAACCCTGGCGCGGATGTTGAACGTCCCCTTTACCATTGCCGATGCCACCACCCTGACCGAGGCCGGTTACGTGGGTGAAGACGTCGAGAACATTATCCAGAAGCTGTTGCAGAAGTGCGATTACGACGTCGACAAGGCCCAGCGTGGCATTGTCTACATCGATGAGATCGACAAGATTTCACGCAAGTCCGACAACCCGTCAATCACCCGGGATGTCTCCGGCGAGGGCGTGCAGCAGGCGCTGTTGAAGCTTATTGAAGGTACCGTAGCGTCGGTACCGCCCCAGGGTGGCCGCAAGCACCCCCAGCAGGAGTTCCTGCAGGTTGATACCGGCAACATCCTGTTCATTTGTGGCGGCGCCTTCGCTGGCCTTGAAAAAGTTATACGCAACCGTTCCGAGAAAGGTGGCATTGGGTTCAACGCCACCATGAAGAGCAAAGACGAAAAACGAAACCTCGGTGAAACCATCGCCGATGTGGAACCGGAAGATTTGGTCAAGTACGGTCTGATCCCCGAGTTTATTGGCCGGTTGCCGGTCGTTGCCACGCTCACCGAGCTGGACGAAGACGCTCTGATCCAGATTTTAACCGAGCCGAAAAACTCCCTGGTCAAGCAGTACCAGAAGTTGTTTGACATGGAAGGGGTCGAGCTCGATTTTCGCATCAGCGCGCTCAAGGCCGTAGCTCACAAAGCCATGGAGCGCAAAACCGGTGCTCGTGGCTTGCGTTCCATTCTGGAAAATGTGCTGCTTGATACCATGTACCAGATCCCCTCGGAAACCGGGGTATCGAAGGTGGTCATCGAAGAAAGCGTCATCAAGGGGGAATCTGACCCTTTGCTGATATACGAAACACAGGACAGCAAGAAAACGGCCAGCGGCCAGCACGATTGAACAAAAAACGGGCTTTAGGGCCCGTTTTTTGTTCCAGTAGGGCGTTCTTCCCACTGCCACAGTTCAAATCGGGCTGGCAAAAGTTTTATTGCCGCAAGCTCTTGATTTGGTGGGCCCAGACGCCATTATCATGTCAAATCTGAACAGTTTTCGAGGTTCCCATGGAGCATTCTGACTCCCCGGCAGGCGATCCCATCGTTTTACCACTGCTCCCGTTGCGGGACGTAGTGGTATACCCCCATATGGTTATTCCATTGTTTGTGGGTCGCGAAAAATCCATCGCGGCATTGCAGGCCGCCATGGATGACGGCAAGAAGATATTACTGGTTGCACAACGCAACGCCTCTGACGACGAACCCGATCAGGGCGATCTCTATCACGTCGGTACCCTGGCGACCGTGCTGCAGCTATTGAGGCTGCCGGACGGCACTGTGAAAGTGCTGGTTGAAGGTGTTGACCGGGTCAAGATCGACCGGTTGGAAGAGGGCGAAGAGTACATCAAGGGTCATGCCACTCTGATGACCGGTGGCCAGCTCAGTGAGCGTGAAAATGAGTCGCTGGTGCGGCTGCTGATGTCCCAGTTCGACAAATACGTTCAACTGAGCAAGAAAGTACCCTCCGAAGTCATTACCTCATTAAACAGCATTGAGGAACCCGGTCGTCTGGCAGACACCATTGCGGCGCATTTGTCACTTAAGATTGATGAAAAGCAGCAGGTTCTGGAATTGTCGGGCGATCGCGACCGGATTGAGCATCTGTTGTCGGTACTGGAAACCGAGATCGATTTGCTGCAAGTCGAAAAGCGCATTCGCGGTCGGGTAAAAAAGCAGATGGAGAAATCCCAGCGCGAGTATTACCTGAACGAACAAATGAAGGCGATTCAAAAAGAGCTGGGCGATCTGGACGAGAGCAACCCCAACGAAATTGAAGAGCTGACCAGCAAGATCGACAAGGCTGGCATGCCCAAAGAGGCACTGGATAAAGCCAAGGCTGAACTGAACAAGCTGAAGATGATGTCGCCGATGTCGGCGGAATCTTCAGTAGTGCGCAACTACCTCGACTGGATGATCAGTGTTCCCTGGTCCAAAAAGTCGCGGGTACGGCACGACCTGAAACGCGCCCAGGAAGTCCTGGAAGAAGACCATTACGGGCTCGAGGAGGTTAAAAAACGCATTCTCGAGTACCTGGCGGTCCAGCAGCGCGTGAAAAAGGTGAAAGGCCCTGTATTGTGCCTGGTGGGTCCGCCGGGGGTGGGTAAAACCTCCCTGGGGCAGTCCATCGCGCGAGCCACCAACCGCAAGTTTGTTCGTATGGCCCTGGGTGGCGTCCGTGATGAATCGGAAATGCGCGGCCACCGCCGGACCTATATCGGCTCAATGCCCGGCAAAGTTGTTCAAAAACTAAGCAAGGTGGGTGTGCGTAACCCGCTGTTCCTGCTCGACGAAATCGACAAGATGGGTATGGACCACCGCGGTGATCCGGCCTCTGCGTTGCTGGAAATTCTGGACCCGGAACAGAACCACACCTTTAATGATCACTATCTGGAGGTGGATTATGATCTGTCGGATGTGATGTTCATCTGCACCGCCAACTCGATGAACATTCCGGGGCCGTTGCTGGACCGGATGGAAATCATTCGGATACCGGGCTACACCGAAGATGAAAAAGTGGCCATCGCCGAAAAATACCTGTTGCCGAAGCAATTGAAAGCAAACGGCCTGAAAACGAATGAACTCGACCTTACCACCGAGGCGATCAGTGACCTGATTCGTTATTACACCCGAGAGGCCGGTGTTCGTGGCCTGGAACGTGAGATCGCCAAGGTTGCGCGTAAAGTGGTGATGGCCAATGTTCTGGAGAAAGAAACCGGAACCACCACCATCGATAGCGATAACCTTGAAGAGTACTCCGGCGTACGCAAGTACAAGTTCGGGCTTGCCGATAAAGAGAACCAGGTCGGTATGGTGACCGGCCTGGCCTGGACCTCTGTGGGCGGCGAGTTATTGAACCTGGAAGCCACCTCGGTGCCTGGCAAGGGCCGTACCGTGCAAACCGGCTCGCTGGGTGATGTGATGAAAGAATCCATTCAGGCGGCGATGACGGTGGTGCGCAGCCGTGCTCAGAGTTTGGGCATAATGCCCAACTTCAGTGAGAACCGTGACATTCACGTCCACGTTCCTGAAGGGGCTACGCCCAAGGACGGACCGTCCGCTGGCATTGGCATGGCTACTGCTTTAGTCTCAGTTCTGACCCGTATTCCGGTTCGGGCCGATGTCGCCATGACCGGTGAGATCACCCTGAGAGGGCAGGTTTTGCCCATCGGTGGCCTGAAGGAAAAGCTGCTCGCGGCTCGCCGTGGTGGCATAAAAACCGTTATCATCCCCAAGGAAAATGTTAGGGATTTGAAGGAGATACCGGACAATATCAAGAAAGAACTGGATATTCGTCCTGTTGAATGGATAGATGATGTGTTAAATGTAGCCTTGGAGCGAAATCCGACGCCCTTGACCGATGCCCAGGTGGAAGCGGAAATGGCCAAGACTCGCGCTGAGAACCAGACATCATCTAGCCTCAGCACTCACTAGAACCGCTTGACAGTGGAATTTTGAGGCTGGTATAAAGTGGGTTCGACATGAATCGAATGCACGGGCTGAAAAGCACAAACATATAACAAAACAGGTGCAGGGTGCTTTAGTAAGCGCAATGGTCCGGGTGAAGACCCAGGTGTTGCCAGGGACATAAAACTGCATCACAACGAAGTTAAAGGGGAATAGTGTGAACAAGTCTGAACTGATTGATGCTGTAGCGGCTGCGGCTGACATTCCAAAAGCGGCTGCTGGCCGTGCTCTGGATGCAATGATTGACTCTGTGACTGACACGCTGAAAAGCGGTGATCAGGTCGTATTGGTTGGTTTTGGTACCTTTGGTGTTAAAGAGCGTGCGGCCCGTACCGGTCGTAACCCTCAAACTGGCCAGCCAATCGAGATCAAAGCGGCCAAAGTACCGAGCTTTAAAGCCGGTAAAGCGCTGAAAGACGCCGTAAACTGATTGAAGGGTTCCAGGGGAGGGCATCACCCTCCCCGTAACCCGGTTCAAACCGACAGCGTGTCAGCCCTGATGCGCTTTTTTTTTATCTGAATATCCGTAGTGTCCAGACGGGGTGGGAAGCTAAATGCTCCAGTATTTCCGTAATGCAGCCAAGGGAATGACCGGCAAGATCATCGTTGCCGTTATCGTCGTTGCCTTCGCCTTTTTTGGTGCCGAATCCATCGTCGGCATTGTGAACAGTTCCGACCCGATTGAAGTAAATGGTGAAGGCATCAGTGATGTCCAGGTACAAAGGCTGGTCCAGGAACGTCAGCAACAATTAATTCAGCAGTTGGGTGAGAATGCGACCCCTGAATTGTTGAACTCTTCCTTTATTCGTCAATCCGTCGTCAATGCCCTGGTCAATGAAGAGATACAGCGTCAGGCAACGGTCGAACTGGGCCTGACGGTCAGCGAAGAAGAAGTGAACCAGAGTATTGTGTCCATTGGTGCGTTTCAGTCGAATGGACGTTTTGATGAAGAGGCATTTCGCCGTTACATCACGATGAATGGCTTTACACCCACCACCTTTCGTAGCCAGTTGAGCAGCCAGATTCGGCTGGAGCAAATGCAAGCAGGGCTGGTGCAGACAGCGTTCGAGCTTGACCGTGATGTCGAACGCTCGGCAGCGCTGGAAAACCAGCGTCGTGAAGTGACCTATCGCCGCTACAACGCAGAAGACTTTCTCGACCAGGTAGAGGTTACCGAAGAAGACGTTCAGGCTTACTACGATGCGAACAGCGACCAGTTTTTGAACCCGGAACAGGTTCAGGTTCGTTACGTGGTGCTGAACCAGAGTGATTTGATTCCGGATATGGTAGTGACGGAGTCGGACATTGAAGCGCAGTACGACCGCTACGTCGCAGAAACCGAATCACAAAGCCTGCGTGAAGTTGCCCATATTCTGTTCGCCGAGGGTGACGACAACATGGCTGAGGCAGAAGATGCCCTGGCACGGCTGGAGGCGGGTGAGTCCTTTGCCGATCTGGCCAGCGAGCTGTCTGACGACCCTGGCAGCTCACTTGACGGTGGCTTTCTCGGCGAGCTGAGCGAAGGGCTCTACGTCGATGAATTTTACGACGCGGGCATGCAGCTTGAGCGCGAAGGTGAGGTCAGCGACCCGGTGCAGACTGAATTCGGCGTGCATCTGATTCGTCTGGAAACACTGGAACAGGCTGACGTTGAGCCGCTTGAAGAGGTTAGGGATACGCTGGAGCAAGCGGTTCGTGAACGTAAAGCACGTGAAGAGTTTGGGCTGCTGGAAACCGAGATGGCCGATGTGGCGTTTCAGAGCGAGCAAGTTGAAGAAGTCGCAGAGACTTTCAATGCCGATGTACAGACCTCTGACTGGATTAACCGCAACAGCACCTCCGGTATTGCGGCGTCTGCCTCTTTTGTCACCGCGGCTTTTTCAGACACCGTGGTTGATGATGGTCTGATCAGCGACGTAGTCCGTCTGGAAAACGGTGGTTTGGCCGTGATGCAGCTGGAGGCCTACGAACCTGAGCAGGTTCAGCCGCTGGAGAATGTTCGGGATCAGATCGTTGAGATTCTGACCAATGAGCAGGCTACCGAGCTCGCAGAACAAGCCGCGACGGATGACCTGGCTCAAGTCCGTTCTGCCGGTGCAGTAACCGACGAGCGCTGGGCTGACCCGATGGTCATTGACCGTGACAACAGCGAACTGCCTTCCAACCTGGTGCAGTTCAGCTTTACCTTGCCCCGGCCTTCGGATGATGGGCTGACCGTTGAACGGTTCACCGCCGGTGACACGGTTTACCTGGTGGCGGTTTTGTCGGTCACTGAAGGTGAGGTTACCGACGATGTCCGTCAGACGGTCGGCGAGTATCTGGCACAACGCACGGGCCAGGCTGATTACCAGAGCTTCTTTAACGCGCTGCGCACCTCGGCTGATGTGCAAATCAGCGGCGCCTTGTCCCAGTAAGGGAGCGCCTGGTCGATCGGAGCGCCAAGCGCCCCCGACCGGGCTATACTCTTCATTGCAAAGGCCGCTTGCGCGGCCTTTTTTAATGGCGGGAGCCAGAGATGAATTCACAGCAGCAGAAACTGACCCGGTTACTGGATGAAAATGCCATCACGGAAGAAGACTTCGCCTATTGCCTGGGGATCGAGCCGGCCCAGGCGACCCGACTCTGTTCCGGTCAAAAGGCGTTAACCCCAAAGCTGGCCCGGCAGATAGAACAAACCTTCTCCAAGCCCGCCTATTGGCTGGACGATTCCGGGGCAGCACCAAACAACACCGGGCCAAGTTTTGACCTGTTTGGATAGTGGGGAGGGCGATCATGAGCGCAGATCCAAGCGAACCCTTGAGCGAAATCAGGCTGGTCGCCTTTGATGTCGATGGCGTATTAACCGACGGCCGGCTGCACTACGGGCCAGAGGGTGAATCGCACAAGGTGTTTCATGTACGCGATGGAGTCGCGTTAAAGATACTCCCCGATGTGGGCATCGAGGTTGCCGTGGTGTCGGCTAAAGACAGCCCGGCGCTGCGTGCCCGGCTTCGTGATCTGGGGGTTCGCCATGCGTTTGTGGGCTGTCACGATAAACTGCAACGCCTGCAGTCATTGGCCGAAGAACTGGGTCTGGATCCGCATCAGGTGGCCTTTGTCGGTGATGACCTGGTGGATCTGAAGGTCATGTCCTGGTGCGGTTGCGGGCTGGCGCCTGCTGACGCGTACAGCCTGGTGCTGGAGCGGGCAGATCGGGTATTAACGGTCAAAGGCGGGCAGGGCGTCGCTCGCTGTGTGGCAGATCTGATTCTCAACGCCCAGGGGTTGTATGATCAGGCCTATAGCCTGGCCGCAGACCCCCATTTCGAGCGGAAACGGGATTCTGCAGCCCAGTAATGTCCAACCCGGGCATTTACCCGGTAATCAGGTCAGGTTGAGCTTTAATAAACTCATCCAGTGCCTTCATTTGCGCCAGAAAAGGCTTTAGCTGTTCCAGGGGCAGGGCACTGGGGCCATCGCATTTGGCCTGATCAGGGTCCGGGTGCGATTCCAGGAACAAGCCCGCGATTTTTTGCGACATGCCAGCCCGGGCCAGATCGGTTACCTGGGCCCGCCGACCATCGGCAGAATCGGAACGCCCACCCGGCTTTTGCAGTGCATGGGTTACATCAAAAATAACCGGGTAGCCGGTTTGTTTCATGATGCCGAAGCCGAGCATGTCGACCACCAGGTTGTTGTAGCCGAACGAGGTGCCGCGCTCGCATAGAATCAGTTGGTCATTACCGGCTTCTTCGCATTTGCGCAGAATGTGCGCCATTTCATGGGGGGCCAGAAACTGGGCTTTTTTGATGTTGATGACGGCGCCGGTTTTGGCCATCGCCATAACCAGGTCGGTCTGGCGGGACAAAAATGCCGGCAACTGAATCACATCGGCGACCTCGGCGGCGGGCTGACACTGATAAGGTTCGTGCACGTCGGTGATCACAGGCACATTGAAAGTTTGTTTGATCTCCTGCAGTATCTTCAACCCTTCGTCCAGGCCCGGTCCCCGGAAGCCAGCGATCGAACTGCGATTGGCCTTGTCGAAACTGGCCTTGAAGATGTAAGGAATGCCCAATTCTTCGGTGATCCTGACATACTGTTCGGCCATGTTCATCGCCAGATCACGGCTTTCAATGACGTTGATGCCGCCAAACAGAGTAAACGGCTGGTCGTTGCCGACGGCCAGGTTTTGAACAGAGATAGCACGCTGTTGCATAACAGTGTCCTTAATGAATTTGGCTGCCATTGTAGCCGTTGACCGCGAGAAGCTAAACCTGCCCATGCTCTCCCCTGAACTGAAAGAAACCATTCAGACTGCCTACAGTGAGTACCTGAATGCTCGCGATCTCAAGGCGCGCAGTGGTCAGAAACACATGCTGGCGCACATTGCCCGCACCTTGTCTGATGTTGAATTGTCGGCCGATGGTGAGCGTCAGGGGCCCGCGCCAATTGCGGTGGTCGAGGCGGGCACCGGTACCGGCAAAACCATCGGCTATGCACTCAGTGCCATCCCCATCGCCCAGCATTTTGACAAGCGACTGGTCATCGCCACGGCTACTGTGGCTTTGCAGGAGCAGGTGGTGCAGAAAGACATCCCCGATATTCTGGCGTCAAGTGGTCTGACCTTCAATGCGGTTCTGGCCAAGGGACGGGGGCGCTATCTGTGTTTGCAGCGCCTGGAGCAAAGCATTCAAATGCAGGAGGGGGCGGTTACCGCTTTATCCCTGTTTGAAGAAACGATGGCGGACGATGAAGCGGCCTTGCAGGTCTACACCGACATGCTGGACCAGTTTGGACGAGGGCAGTGGAACGGAGACCGGGATCAGTGGCCAGACCGGCTCGAAGATGAGCTCTGGCGCCCGGTCACCTCAACCCACCGGGAGTGCCTGAACCGGCGTTGCCCGCATTTTCAGAACTGCCCGTTCTACGAGACCCGCAAGGAACTGGAAGACGCCGACGTCATCATTGCCAACCACGACCTGGTAATGGCCGACCTGGCCCTGGGCGGCGGGGTTATTTTACCCGCGCCGGCGCAGACCATTTATGTGTTCGATGAAGGGCACCACTTGCCGGACAAGGGGCTGTCGCATTTTGCCAGTCAATTGCCGTTCAAGCAGACGCTGAACCAGATTGAAGGCTGGCGCAAACAACTGCCCAAAGTCAGGCTGGAACTGGCCTACGGCGATACCGAAGAGACCATGCTCGACCAACTGGAAGCGGCAATGGGCGACGCCCACCTGTGCCTGACAGACGCCTGGGGCGCACTGGCACCGGTGCGTCAGCGGCTCGACGGGCATCTGTCGACACTGACGGTGCACGACCCGGACTGGCTTGCTCAGACGCAGGCGTTACTGGCACCGCTCGAACAACCGCTGAAGCAGTTATGTAACGCTCTGCTGCGCCTAGACGAGTCGGTTCGCAAACGATTGTCGGCCTCTCAGGATGTCGATGAGAAAGGCCGTCTCGAACAAACCCTGCCGCTGCTGGGTCGCTGGATGGGCCGGGCCGAGCCGGCGCGTGATCTGGTGGTTTCCTGGCTGCAGGAAGACAAGCCGGAAGCGCCGCCCACCGCTCGCTGGTTTGATAACATCGACTTGCCGGATTATCAGGACCTGGTGCTCAACGCCAGCCCGGTATCGGCTCAGTCGATACTCCGCCAACATATTTGGAACCGGTGTTTCGGGGCCATTGTCACCTCCGCGACTCTGACCATCGCCGGTGATTTCAACCGCTTTGCCTTGCAGTCCGGCTTGCCTGACCATACCGGTTATCTGCAGGTGTCGAGCCCGTTTGATTATCAGTCCCGTGTTGTGGCGCGTGTTCCGGCCATCGCCTGCGACGGCGGTCTGCGCGAGGCGCACACCACGGCGATGATCGAAGCGGTGCAGGAATATTTGCCGACCTCGACCGGGAACCTGGTGTTGTTTTCGTCGCGTCAGCAGATGAACGAGGTGTATCGGGGGCTCAGTGCCGACTGGCAGGAGCGGGTAACCCTGCAGGATGCCTTGCCTAAAAACGCGCTGATTAACCATCACCGGGAACGGCTAGAAAGCGGTCAGGGTTCTACCCTGTTTGGCCTGGCCAGCCTGGCTGAGGGCGTGGATTTACCGGGGAATTATCTGACCCACCTGATGATTGCCAAACTGCCGTTTGCCACGCCCGACGACCCGATACTGTCGACGCTCTCCTTGTGGCTGGAGCAGCGCGGTTCCAACCCTTTCGCACAGGTCAGTTTGCCGACGGCCATTATTCGTCTGGTACAGGCCTGCGGCCGCCTGATCCGCAATGAATCGGACAGCGGCACACTCTGGTTTATGGACAGACGCCTGATCGACAAGCGTTATGGCACCCTGGTTCGCCAGTCATTGCCGGATTACCGGTGGGAGGTTGAACCCCCGGCACCGCGTAAAACCGGCTAACTAACGGAATCAGAGATCCTGAGAATCCAGCATGGACCGGGACAGGGTGCCCCTGGGCAGTTGCATGGTAATGCAATGCAGGCTGCCGAATTGTTCGATCAGGGCGCGACAGGGCAAACCGACCACGCGATGACCGGGAAAGGCTTCGGTTAGGCGTTCTAGTGCGAGGCCATCCTGCGGCACACCATAGGTCGGCACCAGCAAGACCTGATTGGCCACCAGAAAGTTGGCGTAGGTTGCTGGCAGTCGCTGACTATCCTGGCTGTACTGAGCGTCTGGCCACGGCAGTTCTATCAGGCGATACGGCTTGCCCTGGGCATCGGTAAAGGTTTCCAGCTCCGATTTCATGGCATAGAGGGCATCATAGTGCTCGTCGGCCACATCCTGACAGCCCTGAAAGACCAGGACCCCTTCAGGTGCAAAACGCGCCAGGGTATCGATGTGGGCGTCGGTATCGTCACCGGCCAGGGCGCCCTTGCTCAGCCACAGAACCTGTTCAGCCCCGAACCAGTCTTTCAGCTTTGACTCAACTGTTTTGGCAGAGGTTTCAGCGTTCCGGTTCGGGTTCAGCAGGCAGGCGGTTGTGGTCAGCAGTGTTCCCTGACCATCCGATTCGATGCTGCCACCTTCGAGCACCCAGTCGATGCGTTGCATCGGTGCCGCAAAGAGCGCTTTGTCGGCCATGGCCTGGTTCAGCGCGTTGTCCTGTGTTGCATCGAATTTGCCACCCCAGCCGTTGAAGGTGAAATCGAGCAGCGTTGGCTGATCGTTCTCCAGCACGGTTATGGGGCCATGATCCCGGGCCCAGGTGTCGTTACTGTCGACAATGACCAGGTGGCATCGTGCCTGATTGATGCCATCGCGCTCGAATAAAACGGTAAGGCGATCAGTATCGATGCTGGAATGAACCTGAATCAGGACATCCTGAGTGTGGCTGAGTGTGCTGAGCAGATCCAGGTAGACGTCTTCGGCATCGGCCATAACGTCGGCCCAGTCGCTGTCTGGGTGGGGCCAGGTAATCAGAATGGCATCCTGCGGGTGCCATTCAGCGGGCAGATAGCGTTGGCTCATAGACTTGGTCATCACGCCTGAAATAAAAAGGGCACGCAGTATACAGGCTGTCTTCAACTTTTGCTCGTTTGTCGGCCTCTGATTGACGTTCTGTAACACCCCGGGCCGGGTTGTTAGCTGCGGTTTTGCGCCTGTACTTTAAACAGGTGCCGGGTCAGCGACTGGCGTTGCGTTTCGTTCAGTGACTGAAATTCGACGTTCACCCGGGTTCCGGAGCCCTCCGCACGGGCCTCGGCGATCCGGGCATGGCAGAACAGCGACAAATAGCTGGGTGAGAAGATCAGTGCCAGCGCCAGGTCTTCACCAACCTCATGCTTACCCTCAAGCCAGCACTGGCAACCGCCTTCGCTGATATCGATCGGCTGCGCCTGCAGATGCTCGGCCTGGGTGGTCTGAATGTGCAGATAGCGCGTCATCAGCCTGAGCTTGGTGTTGAACAAATCCATCAGTTTATGGGTGGCTGGGTCCTTGATGCGTTCCAGGAATTCACCGAACTGGGCGTCGACGTTTTCAAATTCTTTCAAGACGGCTACCTGATGCAGCTCTGGAAAATAATCGGCGATGGCAGGACGCGCCGGGTCATAACCGGCTGCGGTCACATAGGCGGTGTCGGCGACACGAAAAAACTCCCGGCGATCAGTATCCATAAGGCGCTCCTGTGGGGCAGACGAAAATGTAGGCAGAGCAACCACCCAAACTACGTTAACCAGTGTAACGAAGGTGAAAAGGCCATGCCCGTACCCTGAGTGTACCTAAAATGATCTTGGCACGCTCAGGGCAGGGTGGTTTAATGCCCGCCATGCTGAATAATATCCCGCTTTTGGTCGGTTTGCGTTATTTGCGTGCCCGCCGCAGAAACCACTTTATCTCCTTCATTTCCGGCGTCTCGATGATTGGCCTGACGCTGGGTGTCATGGTGTTGATCATCGTCCTGTCGGTTATGAACGGCTTCGACCGTGAATTGCGCAACCGAATTCTCGGTATGGTGCCGCACGCCACCCTGTCTCAACCGGGCGAAATGTCTGACTGGCAATCGGTGGTCAACACCGTCACGAAACACCCTCAGGTGCTCGGCGCCAGCCCCTATACCGAAAGCCAGGGTATGCTGGTGGGGCGGTCGCAAACCAAGGGTGCGTTGATCAACGGTGTTGATCCCGAAACCCTGGCCGACGTTTCCATTTTGCCCAACCACATGGTGTCCGGGTCGCTGGAGCCACTGGTCGAAGGCAGCTTCGGCATTGTTCTGGGTGACATTATGGCGCGCACGTTGGGTGTGGGCGTTGGTGACAAAGTGACCATGATGGTGCCTGAGGTAACGGTCAACCTGGCCGGAGTCACACCCCGGTTCAAACGGTTTGAAGTTGTCGGCACCTTTTCAGTGGGCGCCGAACTCGATGCCAATCTGGCCGTCGTCCATATGACCGACCTGGGCCGGATTCTGCGTTACGGCGATGCGGTCGATGGGGTTCATCTGAAAGTGGACGATCTGTTCGACGCCCGCCGGATAGGCGTTGAAGCCGGGCGTGAACTGACCGGGCGTTATCTGGTCAGTGACTGGAGTCGTACCCAGGGTAATCTGTTCCAGGCCATTCAGATGGAAAAACGCATGGTGGGCCTGTTGCTGTTTATGATCGTTGCGGTGGCGGTGTTTAATATCGTGTCGAGCCTGGTTATGGTCGTCACCGACAAGCAGGGTGAAATCGCTATATTGCGGACACTTGGCGCGCGTACCGGTCAGATTATGGGCATATTCATTGTGCAGGGTACCGCTATCGGTTTAATCGGCATCACTCTGGGGGTTGTGCTGGGCGTGATCGGCGCCTGGTCGGTGGCCGATATTATCGCCTGGTTTGAGCAACTGCTGAATATTCAATTCCTGAATGCCGAGGTTTATTTTATCAGCTATATCCCGTCCGAATTGAAATGGTCTGATGTGCGACTGATCGCCGTCTCGACCTTTGTGATCAGCGTGCTGGCAACACTGTACCCGGCCTGGCGTGCGTCACGCATTTCACCAGCGGAGGCACTGCGTTATGAGTCTTGATGTGCTGCGCTGTGAAAGCGTGGGGCGGCATTTTAAAATGGGCCCCGAGCAGGTTGAGGTGTTACACGACATCAATTTTTCCATCGACCCGGGTGAGCTGGTCAGCATTGTTGGCAGCAGTGGCTCGGGCAAGACAACGCTGTTGAACTTGCTCGCCGGGCTCGACTCTCCCAGTGTCGGCGAGGTGTACATGGCGGACCAGGCGATGTCGACCCTGAGTGATCGCCGACGCGCCCAGCTGCGCAATCAGCATATGGGTTTCGTGTTTCAGTTCCACCATTTGCTGCCTGAATTTACCGCGCTGGAAAATATTCTGTTGCCCCAGGTAATAGGGGGCACGAAGTCGGCGGAGACTGAACCCAGAGCACTGCAATTGCTTGAACGAGTGGGCTTGCGTGACCGGGCCCGGCACCGGCCTGCTGAGTTGTCCGGTGGCGAGCGTCAGCGTGTTGCCATTGCCCGTGCCCTGATCAACCATCCACCGGTCGTGTTGATGGATGAACCCACAGGTAATCTGGACGATACGACCTCGGAGCAGGTTCATGAACTGATCATGGAACTGAATCGCGATATGGACTCCAGTTTCATTGTCGTTACCCACAATCAGGAATGGGCTCGCCAGATGCCAAAGCAATACCTGTTAAAACGCGGTCACCTGGAACAATCCCGTTAAGGAGCCTCTGATTAAACAGCTCGTCGCTGTTGCCGTAACCGGTCGCGGCGGCGACGGTTCAATCGCATTCGCCAGTGGTATAGGCCGCTGATCGTGAAGTATCCGATCGGGGCCAATACCAACCCGCATAGAAAACCTCCCAGAAATGTCGGCCAATACAGATCCATAACCAGGGTCGTCCCCCAGCCTTTTTGTTGAATTGTTTCGAAGGCGATCACAGATCGGCTGGTCAATTGTGCGCCAATCCAATAGTTACCATAGAATATCACCGGCATCGTGAACGGATTGCTGAGCCAGACAAGAGCCAGTGAGACCGGTAGATTGGCGGTAAAGAAAATTGCGGCCAGTGCGGCCAGAGGCATTTGACCGGGAATTGGAAGCAACGCCAGAAACAAGCCGATGGCGAAAGCCCGCGCGACACTTCGACGGTTCAAATGCCAGATGCCGGGTTCGTGCAACCAGTGACCAAAGCGGTGCAGGCCAGGCAATTCTCTGATGCGGTTGGGGTGGGGTATCCACTTTTGCAGGGTGCGGCGGGGCATGACAGAAAGGTATTTAAAGTAGATCGACAGTATGCCTGCTTAAAGGAGTCTGCACTATATGGTCAAGGGTATGACCGGCCTCGCAGTACTGAGTATCGGGTTACCCTTACTCTGGTTTTACATAGGGATTGAGTGGACCACTGGCCTGGCGGTGTTGCTGGCTCTGGTGATCGCCTGGCGTCGACCGGTTCTGGCGCTACTGGTGTTGGTCTTCACGGCTACTTTGCTGATGCGACTGGAACAGGAAACCCGGTTTCTGTTACCGGCTCACTGGCAGCATGACACCGCCGAACTGACCGTCTGCCTGTCACAACCTGCCCGGGTATTCGATGACTATCAGTCAGCCGTTGCAGCCGTAAACCGTCAACCGGATGAACTGGCGTTGCGCCGGCTACGCTTCACGGCCGGTACTGACCGGATTCTACAGGCTGGCGATTGTGTAACCGGCGATTTTCGTCTGAAGAAGCCGGTTGGAAGGCTGCTACCAGGTCAGTTCAATGCCACCCGTTACTATTTCAGTGAACGTATCGATGCACTCGGCAGTTTGCTTGAGATTCACCGTGTATCACCTAAGCCGGGAGTGCCGGTTCGTTTGCACAATCGGGCAGCGCCCCAGTTTCAGCAAACCGATGCCCGGGCAATCTGGTCGGCGCTGAGCCTGGGGTGGTCTTCCAGTCTGCCGGCTCACCTGGGGGATCTGTTTGAACAAACCCAGCTGAAACACCTGATGGTGGTCAGTGGCATGCACGTTGGCATGGTTGCCGCCTGGGGGCTGTTACTGGGTCGCGCTCTGCTGTATCTGCCTGGCATACCGCTGAACCGCAGTTTTCATCTTCAGCTGGTCTGGGTGGGGCTGTTGTGTGGAGCCTTTGTCGCGTTAACCGGGTTTGGCTTTCCTGCGGTTCGTGCCTGGGTGATGCTGGCCATACCGTTGATTGCCCTGAGCGTTGGCCGGCGCTTCAATGCACTCGATGTTCTGGCTTGTGCTGCTGTGGCCATTACGCTGGTTCGACCTCAGGCCTGGCTCAGCACCGGTGCCTGGCTGAGTTTTTTGCTGGTTGCCATCATCGTTCGTCTGGCCCAGCGTTGGTCGCAGCGCGATCATTCAGGCCTGTGGCTGGCTTTGAAACTGCAGGCGACGCTGACCCTGCTGATGATACCCATTACCGCGGCGATGGGTTTTGTCTGGCATCCGCTGTCGTTGTTGATCAATGCGCTGATGATTCCTCTGGTTACGTTACTGCTGTTGCCCTGGTCTTTGCTGATCCTCCTGTTTCCTGATATTGCCTGGGTTGGCGGTTATGAATGGACCGTTGGCATTGCTTTGGATTTGCTGGCATGGCTGTCGCCTCTGCACCAGTCCGCGCCCGCCTGGACCTGGTGGCAAATTGCATTGGTGACGGTGCTGCTCTGGTGGGTGTTAAGCCAGAGCGTGGAACGATCGGCCCGCTGGTTGGCCGCGCCAGCGCTCGTAGCGGTGGTACTGGCTTTTAGCAGGCCGGGAGCGCCAGTAGATACCTTTAAAATGACACTGCTGGATGTAGGGCACGGCCAGGCCATGGTGCTGCAATGGCCGGACCAAACCTGGCTGTATGACCTGGCCGGACAGTGGCAGGATGGGCGCAGCGTTGCACAGCAGCGCCTCGCCCCCTGGTACCGGCGCGAATCGATTCAACCTAGCGGGCTTCTGGTCAGCCATGCGGATATAGACCATGCTGGGGGTGCCCACTGGGCCGTACGGGAATGGCCGGAGGCCCGGCGTATTACCGGTGACCCGGTGCGGCTGGCCCGCCTCAGTGGTCGCCAGGGCTGGCACAATTGCCACATGCCTGTACGGCATCAGAACCCACTGCCGTTCAAGCTCATTCCCGTTCCTCTGGCGTTGCAAGGCAGCAGCAACGATACCTCCTGCGTCATCTGGATACCGACGCCCGCCGGCGCCGTGCTGGTGACGGGAGATGCCAGCCGAATGGTTGAGTACTGGCTGCTGCAGGAACACCCGGAGTTGTTTCCGGTGGCGGCGCTGGTGATCGGCCACCATGGCAGTCACACCAGCAGTGCTTCAGCCTATCTGGATGCCAGCCCCGACGCCCTGTTGCTGGTCAGCTCGGGAGACCGGCATTTGCCACGCTGGCCGAACGCTGATCTGGTGGCCTACACCGAGCGTCACGGGCGAGCCTTGCACAACACCGCAGAGCGAGGAACCTTTACGCTGACGATGGCTGAAGACCGGCCGCATCTGGCAGATCATCGGTCAGCCTACCGAAAACGATTTTTAAATGAGAGTTATTTCACACCTGGTGTTAAAGCCATGTTCTGACGGAAACAGTATGGTAAATTACGCCGGAGTCTATGGAGGTACGCTAAGTGTTTGAAATTATTAAAGCCGGGGGTTGGTTGATGGTCCCCATTGTGCTGTGTTCCATCGTTGCCATTGCCATTACCGTCGAGCGTTATTGGGCCTTGCGGTTATCCAAGGTAATGCCCAAAGATCAGTTGCCGAAGGTCTGGCTGTGGATCAAGAATCACGAACTGGATTCGGGCAAACTCAAGGAATTGAAAAACGGCAGTTTGTTTGGCTATATCCTGTCGTCCGGGCTGACTGCCTCAAAGCACGGTCGCGAAGCCATGAAAGATGCCATTCAGGAAGCCGGAAACCATGTTGCGCATGAAATGGAGAAATTTCTGAGCACCCTCGGCACCATTGCTGCCATTGCTCCCTTGTTGGGTTTGCTGGGTACGGTATTGGGCATGATTGAGGTGTTTACTGCCATCATGGTGCAGGGCAGTGGCAACACCGGTGTTCTGGCCGGAGGTATTTCCCAGGCGCTGATCACCACAGCCGCCGGGTTGAGCGTGGCCATTCCGGCGGTTATTTTCCACCGGGCACTGACCCGGCGGGTAGATGACTTGCTGATTATCATGGAACAGGACAGCGCCAAACTGGTTGATGCCATTCATTCCGATGCCAAGTCGAGCTGACGGGAGCCGCCCATGCGATTCAGACGCAGCCGCCAGGAAGAAGCACAGGTCAATTTAACGCCGCTGATTGACGTTGTTTTCCTGCTACTGATTTTTTTTATGGTATCGACGACCTTCACCCGTGAGACACAGCTGCAAATTGACCTTCCGGAAAGCAGCAGTGATGCAGTGCTCGGTGACGAGCGACCGATTGAAATACAGGTCGATGCCCAGGGGCAGTATGCGGTCAACAATACGCCCTTGTTGCGCTCAGACACCGAGTCTCTGAAAAAGGCGCTGGCTGAAATGGCGGGTACCGACAGGGATACCACCGTTATCATTACCGGCGATGCCCAGGCGCCTCACCAGGCCATGATCTATGTGCTGGATGCCGTCGGGCAGATGGGCTTTTACCGGGTCAGTTACGCCACTCAGGTTCCGGAAAATCCCTGACCCATGGCGCCGGTGAGCCCCTCATGACATTCTGGTACCTGCCTTATCCGACCCTGGCTGCCCGGTTGCTGACGCCTTTGAGTTGGCTGGTCGGGCTGGTCGCCCGGCGTCGTTTTCATCAGCGTCATCGGGGTAACTATGGCGTGCCGGTTCTGGTGATTGGTAACCTGACGGTAGGCGGAACCGGTAAATCGCCAGCCATTCAGGCGCTGGTCACACATTTGCAAAACCGCGGATTGCGTTGTGGCATCGTCTCCCGTGGTTACGGTGGAAATAGCGACCATTACCCCCTGGCAATTACACCGGCCGTGAGCGCCGCCCAGTGCGGCGATGAACCCAAGGCACTGGCCCAGCAGCTCGGTTGCCCAGTGGTGGTGGATCCGGATCGTGACCGGGCGGTACGTTATCTGGTTGCACACCATAAGCTGGATGCCGTCATCAGTGACGATGGCTTGCAACATTACCGAATGGGTCGTGACCTGGAACTGATCATGGTCGATGGCGTGCGTGGCCTGGGTAATGCCCGGTTGTTGCCCGCAGGCCCGATGCGCGAGCCTCAGAGTCGGCTACAGACTGTTCATTGGCGAGTAGCCAAAGGCCAGCGACCGCCTGGCCTGAAGGTCGATGGGGTGTTGACGCTCAACCCTCAATGGCCGGTTAATGCGCAGGGGCAATCCTTGCCTGCGGGCTGTGAGATTCGGGCCTGCGCTGGCATTGGTTACCCCGAAGGTTTCTATCAACAACTGGTTGAGCAGGGGTTTCAGCTGCAATCGACTCATTCGCCCGGCGATCATCGGCCGGTCCCACCGGACTGGCTGAACGACCCCAGACTACCATTGGTGTTAACGGAAAAAGATGCCATTAAACTGCCATCACCCTGGCCAGAGCATTGCTATGTCGTCAGACTGCGGCCGGAACTGCCAGCAGGCCTGCTGGACGCCATTGAATCAGCATTGAGGAGCGCATAAGCGTGGCAACTGTAATCATGATCCCGGCCCGCTACAGTTCGAGCCGGTTACCGGGCAAACCCCTGTTGGACATTAACGGTCAGCCCATGGTTATTCGAGTGGCCATGGCGGTTCAAAACTGCGGTGCAGATCAGGTTGTTATCGCCACCGATGACGAGCGCATTCGCCAGGTAGTCACCGACGCCGGGTTCACCGCCGTGATGACCCGGGCAGACCACCCGTCGGGCACCGACCGGCTTCAGGAAGCGTCTGAGCAACTGGGATTGCAAGGCGATGATATTGTCGTCAATGTGCAAGGCGACGAACCACTGATGCCCCCCGAGAATGTGCTACAGGTAGCACAGCTGCTCGAACTCAGCCCCCAGGCCCAGGTCGCCACGCTTTATGAACCGGTGACCTCCCTGGCGATGGTCGCCAACCCCAATGCGGTTAAACTGGTGCAACGTCAGAATGGTGAGGTGCTGTACTTCAGCCGGGCCGGCATCCCCTTTGACCGGGACAGCACCCAAACCTCGCCTGGGGAAATCTGGAAACGGCATATTGGCCTCTATGCCTACCGTAAAAGCGCTCTGGATGCCTTCGTCGACTGGCCGGAAAGCCCGCTTGAGCAGCTGGAAAAGCTGGAGCAATTGCGTTTTATGGAGAACGGCGCCGTTATTGTTGCAGCCCCGGCAGCACAACCGGTTCCGGCCGGTGTCGATACGCAGGCTGATCTGGACGCGGTAAGGGCTTTGTTTAGCCAGGAGGTATCATGAGCGAACAGCGCACCCCCGCTTTGTCGATTCTCTTTGTTTGTCTGGGAAATATTTGTCGGTCACCAACAGCCCAGGCGGTATTTGAAGCGCATCTGGCGAACTCTCCGCTGGCTGGCCAGATCAACGTCGATTCAGCGGGGACCGCCGCCTACCACATTGGCAAAGCACCCGACCCGCGCAGCAGGGCGGCTGCTCGTCAACGCGGTTACAACCTCGACCCGCTGAGGGCGAGGCAGGTCACGGTTGAAGACTTTCATCGATTCGATTACATCCTGGCAATGGATGCCGACAATCTCCGGCAACTGAAAACCCTGGCACCTCAACAAAGCAGGGCCACAGTGGGTTTGTTTCTGGAGTTTGCTGATGCAACTGACCGGCAGGAAGTCCCCGATCCGTATTTCGGCGCGGAAGACGGATTCGAAACCGTGCTTGATTTGTGTGAACAGGCCAGTCAGGGCCTGCTGGCACATTTGCAGGCCGGGAAATCATGAGTAAAACACCTCGCCCCCAGGTTGATCTCTCTGGCGCGAACACACTGGGCGTGCCTGCAACCGCTTCCTGGTATGCAGAGCTGAACGATGCCAGTGACTTGCCGGCGATGGTGCGCTGGGCCAGGGAGCAGGAGCTGGCCGTGCGAGTGCTGGGTGGTGGCAGTAACCTGGTGCTGAACGAACAGGTCAGCGGGCTGACGCTCAAGATGTCGATTAAAGGCAAAACCCGGGTTGAATCGGATTCGGACCGCCTGCGCTGGCGGCTTGGAGCAGGGGAGTCGTGGCACGAGACAGTGGTTGATCTGATCAGCCAGGGCGGCTCCGGCATTGAGAACCTGGCCCTGATTCCCGGCACGGTAGGCGCGGCACCGGTACAGAATATCGGTGCTTATGGCGTGGAACTGGCGGATTGTCTGCATTGGGTCGAAGCCTACGATACCGTGGAAGAACGCTGGCGGCGGTTCAGCAAACAGGATTGCCAGTTTGGCTACCGGGACAGCGTTTTCAAGCAGATGGAAAACCGCTTTATCATCACCGCCATCGAGCTTGAACTGGATCGAGAATTTCAGCCGCGATTGTCTTACGGGCCACTTCAGAGCCTGGCCGGACAAGCCGGCCTGACGGCCCGCCAGGTAATGGAGCAAGTCATTGAGATTCGCCAGTCCCGGCTACCGGACCCGGCTGTGCTGCCCAACGCCGGCAGCTTTTTCAAAAACCCGGTGATTTCCACAGAGCATTATCAGCGGTTGTTGGCCAGTCACAGCGACCTGGTGTTCTTTGAGCAACCCGATGGCTGGAAGCTCGCCGCTGGCTGGTTGATTGATCAGTGTGGTTTGCGCGGTCAGCGTAGCGCCGAGGGGGTAGGGTGTTACGAGCGCCAGGCGCTGGTTCTGGTCAACCCGAACCATGCATCGGCCACTTCGATACTGGCCTGGCAGGCGCACGTTCAGCAAGCGGTCCAGGCGCGTTTTGACGTCATGCTGGAGCCAGAGCCGCGATTCTGGGCCTGACCCGATTTATTTGTCGTCTTCCGCCAGCGCTGTGATCGCGACCAGACGCCCATAAAAAAACCGGCCTGGGCCGGTTTTTTTGCGCAAGCAGAAAGTTACTTGTCTTGCTGCTCTGCCATTTTGCGCCGACGCACTTCGCGCGGATCATTCGGTGCGCGACCAGCGGGCTTGGCGACTTCGCCGTCGGTTTCTGCGGCAGGCGCAGGTGCCTGGTCAGTATCCGATGACTCAGACGCTTGTGCAGACGTCGATTCGCGAACGTCTTCTGCGGCTGGTTGAGCCGGGCTGAGTGACTCTTCCGTTGCTACTTCTTGCTGGCTCTGATTATCCGCTGTTGAGCCTGAGTCTGCCGGAGCCTGAGTCTTGGCTGAATCGTCTGCCGTAGCATCGGATTCAATTGTGCTTTCAGCCACAGTGGTCTTTGCTGTTTCTTCGGCCACGATTTTTTCGTTGTCGCTGGCCTTCTCATCAACTGCAGACTCAACAGCGGCTGGTACAGCCTGGTCCGTTGAGGCTTCGGCCGAAGGCTGGGGCTTTTCTTGCTCGTCTGCCTGACCCGACAGCTGCGATTGGGTTGCTTTGTCTTCGGTGTCGATCACTTCATGCTCAACCCGGGGCTTGGGAGACTCTTCCAGTTTGGAAGGTTCACTCTGCACAGCAGCCTCTTTCGGAGACTCGGCCACGGTCGTGTCTGGCTCGTTCTGCTGTGAAACGGCCGCCTGGGTGGTTTCAGTGTTATCTGCCGTTACATTGCTTGCTTCAGGGGCTTTTTCCGCGCCTGCTGCTTCATCGGCTCTTACCTTGGCCGCCGCACGCGCATCGTCAGCCGATTTGGTGCTGATCATCTCAATCACGGTTTCGATGTCGCTGATCACCACGCCGGGTTTTTCCGGGTTGGGGCGCTTGCTGGCGTTTTTACTAACGCCACGAACCTGACGGTTCTTGCCTACTTCGGCCAGTGGGACACGGCCAGTGCTGTCGTCCCGTTCTTCGCGACGTTTCATCTGTGGCTGGCGTGAACGACGATCGTTCTGGCTGTCACCTGAATCGTCACTGGAGTCTGTTGACGGGGCAGGGTCTTTGGCCGGGCGTCTTGTGTCTTTGGCAGCTACTTCAGGGGCTGCGCTGGTATCGCGTTCGCGCGAACCACGGCCCGCGTTGCGGCCAGTGCCACGAGAGGCGCCGTCACGATTCGAATCCCGGTTACTGCTGCCGGCATCGCGACTGTTCTCACGAGAAGAGTCACGAGCGCCATCACGGCCTGATTCCCGGCCACCATCGCGGTTGCGATTACGGTTGTTCCGGTTCGGGCTGCGACGGTTGCCGCGGTTGTCATCGCGTTGACGCGACCGGTTATCCGGCTTGCGTTCAGTGGCGGGTTTTTCCTGCTGCTTGGCATCATCGTCCGAGCCCAGCAACTGGCTTACCCAGCCGCCCAGGCGTGAGAACAGGCCTTTGCCTTCTGCCCGGCGTTTTTCAACGGCGGTTTCGGCCGCTGCCCGCGCCGGCTTGGCCGGAGCGTCGTCGCTGCTGGCTTCCTGTGCTGACGGCGGTACCGGCGCACGCGGCGTCACCTGAAGGCTGGAAATGGCGGCTTCCTGAGGTTTGGTTTGGGCTTCAAGAACCGTTTCTGTTTCTGATGGCTTCTCTTCAAACTTCAGCGCGTAACTCGGCTCAGCGTTAGCCAGCGTCTCATCATCATCACGCAAACGCACCACTTCATAATGCGGCGTTTCCATCTGGGTGTTCGGCACGATCAGAACATGAACTTTCTGGCGACGCTCGACATCGAAGATGGCTTCACGTTTTTCGTTGAGCAGAAAGGTCGCTACTGTCAGCGGCACGATGGCGCGAATCTGGGCCGTTCTTTCTTTCAGCGATTCTTCTTCGATCAGTCGCAAAATAGCCAGCGACAGCGATTTCACATCCCGGATAATGCCGTGGCCGTTACAACGCGGGCAAACGATGCCGCTGGTTTCGCCCAGGGAGGGGCGCAGACGCTGACGGGACATTTCCAGCAAGCCGAAACGGGACAGCCGGCCGACCTGAACTCTGGCGCGGTCTGGTGCGGTCGCATCCTTGATGCGGGCTTCCACTTCGCGCTGATGCTTGGACTGGTTCATATCGATAAAGTCGATAACCACCAGGCCGCCCATGTCACGCAAACGCAACTGACGGGCAATTTCTTCGGCCGCTTCCAGGTTGGTGTGGAAGGCGGTTTCTTCGATATCCACGCCTTTGGTGGAACGGCTGGAGTTGATGTCGATCGACACCAGGGCTTCAGTCGGGTCAATGACGATCGAGCCACCACTGGGCAATTTCACTTCACGTTGAAAGGCGCTCTCGATCTGAGCTTCAATCTGGTAGCGATTGAACAGCGGTACCGGGTCTTCATAGAGCTTCAGTTTGCTCTGGTAATTCGGCATGACTTTCTGCACGAAATCCAGGGCGTACTGGTAGGCGTCTTTGCTGTCGATCAGGACTTCGCCGATGTCCTGACGCAGATAGTCCCGGATCGCTCGCAGAATAACGTTGCTTTCCTGCAGGATCAGGAAGGGCGCGGAACGACCTTCAGAGGCTTGTTTGATGGAGTCCCAGAGCTGGATCAGGTAGTCCAGGTCCCACTGCAATTCTTCCGCGCTGCGGCCAATACCCGCGGTGCGGACGATGCAGCCCATGCCGTCGGGAATGGTAACGCCTTGCAGGGCTTCGCGAATCTGGGCGCGTTCATCGCCTTCAATACGACGCGAGATACCGCCAGCACGCGGGTTGTTGGGCATAAGAACCAGATAACGACCGGCCAGACTGACCATGGTGGTCAGCGCTGCGCCTTTGTTGCCGCGTTCTTCCTTGTCGACCTGAATAATGACTTCGGTGCCTTCTTTGACCAGTTCGCGAATACTGGCGCGAGAGGACATGTTGGCATCGACAAAATATTCACGGGCAATTTCTTTCAGCGGAAGAAAACCGTGGCGGTCAGCGCCAAAATCAACGAAGGCGGCTTCGAGGCTGGGTTCTACACGGGTGATTTTGCCTTTATAGATGTTGGCTTTCTTTTGCTCGCGAAAGCCGGTTTCGATATCCAGATCGTAGAGTTTCTGGCCGTCGACCAGGGCAACCCTCAGTTCTTCTGACTGGGTTGCGTTGATTAACATTCTTTTCATTGAGGAACTGTACTCTGTAGTAAAGCATGGGTGACAGAGCAGCAAGGGCAGGGATACAGGCGGGCGAACACCGATAGAAATCGGTAACACACAGGTCGGTGCAGGCGACAACGCCAGCACAGTGGATCGGTGCTTTCCATTAACAATGGGGAAACGGACAGAGTCTTAAGGGGATGCCTGCTCTATTTAGAAGCACTTGCGCGTTTGTGGTGAAGTGCTTTCTTCCATATGACCCCATCGTCATACGCTGTTTCAAACTGTACTTGCTGCCCAACCGATTCTTGAGTTGCACGTAACGTCGGCGCAACAGGTTGGGGGGTCTGCCCCTTGCCGCCTGTGTGGTCTCTGGGCGGTAGGATGATCAGAATCCCAGCGAGTGACAGTGTAGCAGTAGACTCCCGGTTGAACAATCACTATGCGGAGCGGCCGTTGCGGCCTGGCAGGAGGAAGCGCGAAGCCTCCTTTCATTAACCGACTGCTGATACAATGGCATCACTAACCATATAACAGTAGGTACCGTTTACCCTTCCGGGTCCCGGTACAGGCACAGCAGGGTATTGTGGCAAACGTCGAACTGTACGAAGTTGAAGAAGACCGGGCCGGTCAACGCATCGATAACTTTCTGATCGGGCACTGGAAATCCGTGCCCAAGAGTCGGGTTTATCGAGTGTTGCGCAAGGGCGAGGTACGCGTCAATGGCAAGCGGGTAAAGCCTGAATATCGCCTGGAAGCCCGGGATACAGTGCGCATTCCGCCGGTCCGTATCGCGGAAAAACCGGTCAATACGGCGGTGCCCAGCCAGTCACTGCGGCATCAGCTGGATAAAGCCATTCTGTATGAAGACGATGTTCTGGTCGCACTGAACAAGCCCCATGGGCTGGCCGTGCACGGTGGGTCGGGTATTTCTCTCGGCCTGATTGAGTCTTACCGGATCATTCGCCCGGAACTGAAGTTTGTCGAGTTAGTGCACCGGCTCGACCGCGACACCTCAGGTATCGTACTGATCGCAAAAAAGCGCTCTGCACTGAAGGCGTTGCAAGAGGTCTTTCGTCACAAAACCGAGGTAAAAAAGGTGTATTGGTGCCTCGTGCATGGTCTTTGGCCGGAAGATCAGCACCTTATTGATGTACCCTTGCGCAAAAATGAGGCTCAGGGTGGCGAGCGCATGGTCAGTGTGGCTCCGGATGGCAAGCCGTCTCAGACCCGGTTCCGGTTGCTGAAAGCATTTGAGCGTTGCAGCTGGGTTGAAGCTCAGCCGGTTACCGGCAGGACACACCAGATCAGAGTGCATACCCAGTACGCCGGGCACCCGATTCTGGGGGACACCAAGTATCAGTCGAGCCGGGCCGAAATGGTTGCCCGGGAATTGGGTTTGGGCAGGCTGTTCCTGCATGCGGCGCAATTGACCGTGCCGCACCCGGTTTCCGGTGAGGTGCTCACCCTGAAAGCCCCGCTGGACCCGGTGCTGGAGCGACTTCTGACCGATCTTGCATCGGCACAAACCAATAGTACACCCTGAAACACCCTTCCCAGTCACTGACAGGATACTGAACGAATGTTTGGAAAAAACTCCCAACCGGAATCATCTGACGATTCCTGGGCTGGCTCCCGCAAAGAATGGCAGCTGATTGAAAAGGTCGTGATGGCCAATACCGCCGAGCTTAAAAAGCAACGGCGCTGGGGCATCGTGTTCAAGCTACTCACCTTTATTTATCTGTTCGCCTTGTTATGGCTGTTTATCAGCAAAAGCGATATTGGTCAGATGGTTCCAGAGCATACCGGTGGCCATACCGCCATTGTCGAAGTTCGTGGGCTAATCGCGCAGGATGAACCGGCCAATGCGGATGCCATCGTGACCTCATTGCGTAATGCTGTGGAGCACGAAGACACCCGGGCGGTCATCGTTCGCATCAACAGTGGCGGCGGCAGCCCGGTGCAATCAGCCTACGTGTTCGAGGAGATTCAGCGACTGCGGTCCTTGCATGAGGATGTGCCGATTCATGCTGTGATCGCGGACACCGGAGCCAGCGGTGCCTACTATATAGCTTCGGCAGCTGAGAACATTTATGCCAACGGGTCCAGTCTTGTCGGCTCCATTGGCGTTACTGCGGCCAGCTTCGGCTTTACGGAGTTGATTGAAAATCTGGGTATCGAGCGGCGCTCCTTTGCCTCCGGTGAACATAAAACCTTTCTGGACCCGTTTCAGCCTGTCGACCCTGAAGAGCGGGAGTTATTTAACGCACTGCTGGAAGACGTTCATCAGCAGTTTATTGCGGATGTCAAAGAAGGGCGCGGTGACCGCCTGGCAACGGACAATGACAAGTTGTTTTCCGGGCTGGTCTGGACCGGTGCCCAGGCGCTGGAACTCGGTCTGGTGGATGGTCTGAAGTCGACTTCGGAGCTCGCCCGCGAGCTGGGTTATCCCAACACGGTGGATTTCACAAGGAGACCGTCGCCGCTGCAACAATTTGCCCGCAACATGGGGGTTTCAATCGCTGAAACCCTGGTTAAGCTGGGCGCTACCGAAACACTGCAATTGCGCTGAATGCGAGCGGCGGTAAAGCACTGCTTCGTTAGGATACTGCTGCGTCAGGGCAGGGCATACCCCACCTGACGCAGCTTGCTGGCCAGGGAAATCAGCGGCAGCCCAATCAGTGCATTGGGGTCATCGCTGCGAACCGACTGAAACAGTGTGATCCCCAGCGCTTCAACCTTGAAGCTGCCGGCGCAATCGAGCGGGCTTTCCTGTTCGATGTAGCGCTCTATTTCTGCCCGGGTCAGATCGCGGAAGACAACCTCGGTGGTCACCACCCAGGCCTCCTCGGTGGCGCCGGCCAGCGCTACGCCGCTGTAGAACGTCAG
>DASSWT010000134.1:0-3009 GCA_035704555.1 Saccharospirillum sp.
CGGGCATCAGTTCGACTGGTTTATGGCCCAGTTGGCGGTTGCCAGTGAGCACCGCCAGCCAGTCATTATTCATTCTGTTAAAGCTCATGACCGAATCTTGCAGGGCCTTAAGCGCTACCCGAAGGTGGTTGGCGTAGTGCATGGTTTTGTCGGGCCTTATGCCCAGGCGAAGGCCTACCTCGACCGTGGTTTTTATCTTGGGGCTGGCAGTGTGGTGTTTCAGTCGGCCAAAACGCTGGACGCCTTCGCGCGCATTCCAGTAGACCGGATTCTGGTGGAAACCGACGCACCCGACCAGCGCGTGCCAGAGCAATACCGTGAACAAACCGGTTTTTCTGAGGCAACCAGTGCGGACAACCCCTTGCTGGACTGGCTGCCAACATTGAACCGGATTGCCGAAGCCCGGGAGATGGATAGCACTGCCCTGGTGGAGCAAGTTCGCCAGAATGCCGCATCACTGTTCGAACTCTGACCAGCCCGTCTTCAGTTTTCTTAATCAAGTAACTCGAATTCTTTAGATATAAGTTGTCATAAAGCTGCACTACAGTGTCGGCATCTCGCGGCCAAAGGCTGCAGGACACCCACTTATACCTAATAGGAGTTTTATTATGAACGCATTGTCTCCCCTGGCCATGGTCGCTGGCCGCGTATTGATTTCCTTTATGTTCATCATGAGTGGTCTGCAAAAAATCGGCGGACTTGAAGGTACTCAGGGGTATATGGAAATGATGGGCGTGCCCGGCATACTCATTTACCCGACCATTCTGGTCGAAGTCCTGGGCGGCCTGGCGGTGCTGATCGGTTATCAGGCGCGCATCGGTGCCTTGCTGCTGGCAGGCTTCTCAATTCTTTCAGGTGTGATCTTCCACTTCGATCCGTCTGATCAGATGCAGATGATCTCCATGTTCAAGAACTTCGCCATCGCCGGCGGCTTCCTGTTCATCGTTGCCATGGGTCCGGGCAAGCTGAGCATTGACGGTCGCAAAGGCTGATATTGGTTCTAATAAACTGAAAGGGCGCCCCGGCGCCCTTTTTTATGTGTGGGTGTTTGAGGTTTTTTCTGACCCGGTTACACAATTGCTGGTGGCGCCCCCTGCCTATTGGCGCATGAAAACTGTACAATGCCCGCCCATTTCGCGCTGGCCTGTTGCCAGGCGCCACTGTCGATAGGTTTTCGCTTTGATCTCCACCGCTAATATCACCATGCAATTCGGGGCCAAACCCCTGTTTGAAAATGTTTCCGTCAAATTTGGCAACGGCAATCGCTACGGCCTGATCGGCGCCAATGGTTGCGGCAAATCGACCTTTATGAAAATTCTGGGCGGGGACCTGGACCCGACCAATGGCCAGGTGATGCTCGCGCCGCATACGCGCTTGGGTAAATTGCGCCAGGATCAGTTCGCCTTTGAAGACCAGACAGTGATCGACACCGTGATCATGGGGCATACCGAACTGTCACGCGTCAAAGCCGAGCGTGAGCGCATCTATTCCCTGCCGGAAATGAGCGAAGACGACGGCATGGCTGTGGCGGAGCTGGAAGTCGCCTTTGCCGAGATGGACGGTTACACGGCCGATTCCCGTGCCGGCGAGTTGTTGCTTGGCCTGGATATACCGCTTGAGCAACACTATGGCCCGATGAGTGCTCTGGCACCGGGCTGGAAATTGCGCGTATTGCTGGCCCAGGCGCTGTTCTCCGACCCCGATGTCCTGTTGCTCGACGAACCGACCAACCACCTGGACATCAACACCATCCGATGGCTGGAAAGCATTCTGGTGGCTCGCAACAGCACCATGATCATCATTTCGCACGACCGTCACTTCCTGAACAGTGTCTGCACCCATATGGCCGATCTCGACTATGGTGAGCTGCGGCTGTTCCCGGGCAACTATGACGAATACATGACCGCCGCCACCCAGGCGCGCGAGCAACTGTTGTCGGATAATGCCAAGAAGAAGGCACAGATCGCCGAATTGCAGACCTTCGTCAGCCGCTTTTCTGCCAACGCCTCCAAGGCCAAGCAGGCTACGTCACGCGCCAAGCAGATCGATAAGATCCAGTTGGCTGAAGTGAAGCCTTCCAGCCGCGTCAGCCCTTTTATCCGCTTTGATCAGGAGAAAAAGCTGCACCGCCAGGCGGTGACGCTGACCGATCTGACGTTTGGCTATGAGGCAGATGCGCCGCTGTTTCAAAAGCTAAGCGTCAAGGTCGAGGCCGGAGAACGCATTGCTATTATCGGCCCGAACGGTATCGGCAAGACGACCCTGCTTAATGTGATGGCGGGCAAGCTGACACCACAGGCCGGTGAGGTTAAATGGACCGACAGTGCTGATGTAGGCTACTTCGCCCAGGACCACACCGAAGACTTTGCCCGCGATGCCACCCTGTTTGAATGGATGTCGCAGTGGACCAACCAGGGTGAGCAGGCCGTGCGCGGTGCACTCGGTCGTATGTTGTTCTCAGGCGATGAGATCGGCAAGTCAGTCAAGGTAATTTCCGGTGGTGAACAGGGTCGCATGCTGTTTGGTAAGCTGACCCTCACCCGGCCCAATGTGATGCTGATGGATGAACCGACCAACCACCTCGATATGGAATCCATCGAGGCATTGAACCTGGCGCTGGAAAACTATCCGGGTACGCTGGTCTTCGTCAGCCACGACCGCGAATTTGTGTCGTCACTGGCGACACGTATTCTGGATATGCAGCCGGGCGGTATTACTGACTTCACCGGTAATTATGAAGAGTATTTGCGCAGCATGGGTGTGCAGTAAATAGAAGCGTACCCTCTCCCCAGGCCTCTCCCGTAGGACGGGAGAGGGAGCTACCCAGTCCTCTCTCCACCCTTGGGGGAGAGAGCTAGAGAGAGGGGGACGGCGCAGCCGTTACGTTTGTGTTTTCCTTACCAAAGGCAACCACACCGAAATCAGCGCCGCCAAAGCAACAAACCCCGCCGATACCCACAGACACATCTCCAGCCCGTAAACCTGATACAACCAACCCGACAAAACCGT
>DASSWT010000165.1:0-4110 GCA_035704555.1 Saccharospirillum sp.
TTACTCGGCTTCGAGCAACTGCTCCAGGGTGTGCAGGGATTCCATCGCCGGCAGGCATTGCTCAACGCTGGCATTGGGTTCCCGGCCTTCTTTGATGGCTGCGAAGAACTCGCGATCCTGCAGTTCGATGCCGTTGTTCGATACCGCAACACCGCTCAGATCGACCGGATTTTCATTGCCGTCGACCAGATCGTCGTAGCGGGCAATGTAAGTGCCGTTGTCGCAGATGTAGCGGAAGAAGGTACCGAAGGGACCATCGTTGTTGAACGACAGCGACAGGGTGCAGATGGCGCCGCTGGGCACTTTCATGCCGATGCTCATGTCCATTGCGATGCCCAGCTTTGGATGAATCGGGCCCTGCAATGCCTGCAGCTTGCTGGCGCGCTCACCGACCTGGTATTGGAACAAATCGACCGTGTGGCAGGCGTGGTGCCACAGCAGATGATCGGTCCAGCTGCGTTCCTGGCCGAGCGCATTCTTGTTGCTGCGACGGAAGAAATAGGTTTGCACATCCATCTGCTGAACCTTCAGCTCACCTTTCTGGATCTTGTTGTGAATCCACTGGTGGCTCGGGTTGAAGCGACGGGTGTGACCGGCCATCGCCACCAGTCCGGTTTCTTTTTGAACCTTGACCAGTTCACGCGCGTCGTCGATGTTGTCAGCCATCGGGATTTCAACCATCACATGTTTGCCGGCTTTCAGGCAAGCAATGGCTTGGCTGGCGTGCACCTGTGTCGGTGTGGCCAGGATTACCGCATCCAGTTCGGGCTGGGCGAGAGCATCGTCGAGCTCGGTAAAAGAATGGGGAATGTTGTTTTCTTTGGCGAACGCCGCCATTTTTTCAGCGTCGCGACCGACCACCGAGTGGACTTCAATGCCTTCGATGTTGCGGACGGCGTTCAGGTGTTTCATGCCAAAGGCGCCTGCAGCACCTGCGATACAAATTTTCATCGTTGAACCTCCTTCATGGGAGTGAGTTTAAAGGTCTTGATCATGGCATCGGTGGTGCCGGCATAGTTCGCCGGGTCAGCCACAATGCCCGAGTGTCCCAGGCGGTGCTGCCAGCGAACGGTGCTCGCCGACAGCGGCTCTTCAAGGCCCAGGTGGTTCAGAAAATGGCACACCTCTTCCATTTCCGAGGCGCGACGAATGCCGTGTTGCGTCATGCGTTCCAGGTTGTAACCGGCGCGTTTTTCCCAGTCGAAACCCGGGTGAGAATGCTCCAGCGAAGCCAGTACCTGAGTGTCGACTCCGGCCAGTCGACCGGCCAGTACGCACTCGGCAAAGAGCGCCTCCATTCCCTTGACCATGATGCTGCGTACCATCTTGACCGAAGAGGCGGTGCCGACCGGCCCTGCTTCAATGGTTGCGTTCATGGCCAGGGCATCGAGCACGGCTTTGGCGTCGTCGACGTGGGGGCCGCTTAGCAACAGCGGTGTTTTATTCTTGCCCGGGTTCACCGGTGCCATCACCGCGACATCAACATAACGACCACCGGCAGCGTCAATTACATTAGCGGAAGCCTGTTTGGTCTGTGGCGCACAGGAATTACAGTCAAGAAACAGGGCTTCTCTTTTCATCAACGGTGCAGTGGCTTCAGCAACGGCAAACGCCTGATCGGCTGTGACCACTGAAATGATTACATCAGCCTCACTGACGGCCGCTTCCAGGCTGGCACAGACCGGTACCTGCAACGCCTCGCACCGGGCGTGCATGGCCTTGTATACGGGCGTATCCGGCGATTCAGTCAATACATCGTAACTGCTAACCGAACGGACCGGGCTGTGATCCATACCGCTCCAGAACGCTTCGGCGGCTTCGCCGAAGCCAATAAAACAGAGCTTGAGATCGGTTGTGTTCATGGTCTTCTCCCTCGTCTGTCCGGACAACAATCAACGTTCCCAGTACAGCCGCATCGGGTTGTCGATCAGCAGTTTTTGCTGCAGTGCTTCGGTAGGTGCAATGTGCGGAATCACATCCACCAATTGACCGTCGTCGGGAACATGTGACGACATATTCGGGTGCGGCCAGTCGGTCCCCCAGAGCACACGATCCGGAAAGGTTTCCACCAGCTTGCGGGCGAACGGAATCACATCGGTGTAGGGTGGTCCGTCGATGGTCAGGCGTTCCGGGCAGCTGACTTTGGTCCAGATATTGGG
Source organism: Saccharospirillum sp. (assembly GCA_035704555.1). Classification (GTDB taxonomy): domain Bacteria; phylum Pseudomonadota; class Gammaproteobacteria; order Pseudomonadales; family Natronospirillaceae; genus Saccharospirillum. The sequence goes on from DASSWT010000165.1 coordinate 2,160, forward strand.
GTTGTCGGCCAGCAAGCTCACGAAGGATGCAAACTCGGCACTGTCGACGCCCTTGCTGACATCCGGACGGCCCATATGATCGACCACAATGGTGGTGTCGAACTTGGCCAGCAATGGCTTCAAACCTTCAAGATCAGGCGCTTCAAAATAAACCACAATGTGCCAGCCAAAGGGTTTGATCTTCTCGGCAATTTCCAGAAAATCTTCCCAGGGTGTGGTGTCGACCAGGCGTTTGACAAAGTTGAAACGCACGCCACGCACACCGGCCTCGTCCATCTTTTTCAATTCTTCGTGGGTCACTTCTTTGCCCACAAAGGCAATGCCACGCGCTTTGTCGCCCGCTGTGACCAATGCGTCAACCAGAGCGTCGTTATTTTTGCCATGGCAGGAGGCTTGTACGATTACATTGCGGCTAAAACCCAAGTGATCGCGCAGAGCAAACAGTTGGTCTTTTCCGGCATCGCAGGGCGTGTATTTACGCTCTGGCGCATAGGGGAATTTATCAGCCGGGCCAAACACATGACAGTGCGCATCAACTGCACCCGCTGGCGCTTTATAATCTGGCTTTTTCGGATTCGGATGGAACGGCAAATAGCCTTCACTCATAGTCATAATCTGATCTCCTGACTGCGGCGTTCGTTGGCAGCCGTGGTTGTTCGGGTGGCACGGGTTCGGGTCGGGCGCTGCCTTTCCAAACGGGGTCGGCGTAAACACATCCATGTGGCCTTGGTCGCAGCATCCATGCTGCGAACACCCCCTTATTGGAAAGCCAGCGCCCGACCCTTGGCCAGGTGGTTAAATGAAGACCCGGCCGTCCATTAACTTACGAGCGGTGCGCAGAATCGCTGCGCTTTCAACGTTGCCTTGGGCATCTCGCTTCAGTACAACTGTCGTTTCACCAATCGGATGCTCAATGGCCATGGTATCACCTGACAACTCGGCTACTTCGTTTGCAACGCTGTGTTCAATGGCGGCGGCAGTTGCTACTGAGACTGCGCCGAGTACGCCGATTGAGGCGTGGCAGCGGTGCGGAATAAAGGTGCGTGTTGACAGCACACCGCCATTGGTTGGCGCGCTGACCAGTGTCATTTTCGGTACGGTTTTGTCTGTTACGTCGCCGAGATTCATCAGGTAGCCGGCCTGTAATCGAATCTTTTCCAAGCGCGCTTTGAGCGTGTCATTCGCTTCGAGTTCTTCGCGGGTTTCCATACCAGTGATGTCGAAATCACGGGCACGGAGAATCACGCAGGGCATGCCGTTGTCGATGCAGGTGATGCGAGTGCCTTCGACGGTGTCGTAAGGGTTGCCTGTTGGCAGCAAGGCGCCACAGCTGGAACCGGCGGTGTCTTTAAAGGTGATCAGGACGGGTGCTGAAGTCCCGGGCACGCCATCGATGGCGGCATCGCCGTCATAATTGACCTGGCCGCCGGGTGTCATCACCCGGGCGATGGCGACCTGACCGGTGTTGACCATAAAGATACGCACGTCGGTTTCATCGCCGGTAGCGTCGACCAGCCCGCGCTCAATCGCGAAGGGGCCGACACCGGCCAGCATGTTGCCGCAATTCTGGGCATCGGAAACCAGTGCCTGGTCGACATAGACCTGCAGAAACAGGTATTCAACGTCGCAGTCGTCGCGGTCGGATTTTTTGACCACGGCCACCTTCGACGTCAACGGGTCGGCGCCGCCCATGCCGTCAATTTGGCGCGGGTCGGGTGAGCCCATCACGCGCAACAGGGCAGCGTCGCGTTTGGCGGTATCGTCGGGCAAATCATCGGCCAGAAAGTAGCCGCCCTTGGAGGTGCCACCGCGCATCCACATGCAGGCGATATCAGACATATTTCAGGCCCTTTTCAGCAAGCCGTTCGCGCATGTTGTAAATGTCGAGACCGAGTTCACCGGCGGCCAGTCGCTGACGCTTGGCTTCTTCATTGGCCATGCGCTGGCGCGA
>DASSWT010000227.1:0-14978 GCA_035704555.1 Saccharospirillum sp.
CCCTCCACCTGAACCAGGTAGGTTTTTTCTACTTTGTTCCTCGGGTGGGCCAGCTGGTGTATGAGCCCGCCGTCATCACTCAGCAACAGAAGACCTTCAGAATCAAAGTCGAGGCGACCGGCGGCATAAACGCCCGGAATCGGAATATAGTCGGCCAAAGTTCGGCGCGGTTCCGCCGCACGTTCATCGGTAAACTGACAGAGAACCTGAAAGGGTTTGTTGAACATGATCAGGGTGGTCATTACAGGAAATCCGAGTCTTTCAGCGGTGAATGAACTGCAACCCGGCGTGCACTACATGGTACCAAAGTCACATCCTTTGGAGCTGTAAGTAGACAAACGATTCCGGTATACTGCGCCGCCGTTGAAACCATAATACACAGATGGAGTGAACCATGGGATATCAGAAAATTGAAGTGCCGGCCGGCGAGAAGATTACGGTCGACGCGAAAGGTACCCTGACTGTACCCAACAACCCTATTATCCCGTTTATCGAAGGCGACGGCATCGGAGTGGATGTAACCCCTCCAATGATGGCGGTCATCGATGCAGCGGTCGCAAAAGCCTATGGCAGCGAGCGCAAAATCAGTTGGATGGAAGTATACGCAGGCGAGAAAGCCACCACCATCTACGATGCTGATACCTGGTTGCCAACTGAAACGCTGGATGCCTTTCGCGAGTTCAAAGTGGGCATCAAGGGCCCGCTGACGACGCCTGTTGGCGGCGGTATTCGCTCGCTGAACGTTGCCATCCGTCAGGAACTCGACCTGTTCGTGTGCCAGCGCCCTGTGCAGTGGTTCACTGGCGTACCCAGCCCGGTAAAAGTTCCCGGTGATGTCGACATGGTGATCTTCCGTGAAAACTCGGAAGACATTTACGCCGGTGTTGAATGGAAGGCTGGCAGCCCTGAAGCTGAGAAAGTCATCAAGTTCCTGCGTGAAGAAATGGGCGTTACCAAGATCCGTTTCCCTGAAATGTGCGGTATCGGCGTTAAGCCGGTTTCAGAAGAGGGCACCAAGCGCCTTGTTCGCCAGGCCCTGCAATACACCGTCGACAACGATCGTGACAGCCTGACCCTGGTTCACAAGGGCAACATCATGAAGTACACCGAAGGTGCCTTCAAAGATTGGGGCTACGAGCTGGCCAAAGAAGAATTCGGTGCCGAGCTGCTCGACGGCGGCCCCTGGATGCAGTTCAAGAACCCCAAAACCGGCAAGAACATCGTGGTTAAAGACGTGATCGCCGACGCCATGTTGCAACAGATTCTGCTGCGTCCTGCCGACTACGACGTTATCGCGACTCTGAACCTGAACGGCGACTACCTGTCAGACGCTCTGGCGGCTGAAGTAGGTGGTATTGGTATCGCTCCGGGCGCCAACCTGTCAGACGACGTGGCCGTGTTTGAAGCCACCCACGGTACTGCACCGAAGTACGCAGGCCAGGACAAGGTAAACCCGGGCTCTCTGATTTTGTCTGGTGAGATGATGCTGCGCCACATGGGCTGGGTTGAAGCGGCTGATCTGGTGTTGAAAGGCATGGCTGATGCCATTGCTTCCAAGCGCGTAACCTACGATTTCGAGCGCCTGATGGAAGGTGCTACGCTGGTCAAAGCCTCTGAGTTTGGTCAGGAAATCATCAAGCAAATGGGTAACTGATCGTCCCTGGTAGCGTAGAGCCGCCCTGGACGTCCATCCATGTAAAAAAGCCTGGCATGTGCCAGGCTTTTTTTATTTCTTACCGTGTTTTTAGGCTAAGTACACCAGCTGGTTTGAATTATTCCTGGTGATCGCTCGTCACCTGCTCTCTGGCAGGTTTGGATGTTTCACTTGACTGACTGGGTGAGGTAGCTTTGGGGGATTCCGGTTCTGGCAGCGCCCGGATATTGACAGCATGGATACCGCGATCAGCCTTTACGGTATCAAACTCTACCGGTTGGCCTGCCTTGAGTGTCTTGTAGCCTTCCATCTGAATGGAGGAGAAATGGGCGAACAGATCCTCTTCATGTTCGTCACAGACGACGAACCCGAACCCTTTCGCATTGTTGAACCACTTAACTTTCCCTACGGGCATAACGGACTCCTTACAACACGTTAAATTACAACCTGAGGTCGGTCGGCACCACCTGGGTGACCGGGCCGACCCCTGTCCACGATGAGGACGGATAGTGATGGACAGCCATTTCAGACTTGATGTTGTTTGGTCCAGTCAGACTTTTCCCTAAGCCTTTTTGAGGACCCCATTGGGCGGGTAAATCCGATTCAGGTTATTGCATTTCACGCTTGCGATATGCAATGCTCCTAACTCGTTCACACCCAACCTAATTGCAGCGCAACGTCTTTCAAGGTGGGATGCCGTTACTTATTGGCATCGCCGAAGGTTATTCACTACCCTTGCCCTGATACTGCAATCGGTTGCACGCAACATACTTAATCTCATCAACCACCGAAGCCTCATCGACCACCGAGGCGGGCTGTTTACTATTTATACAGCTTATCGGTGATGGTATGTTTGGTTGTTGAACAAGCTAAGTCAAGCCCTATCTGGTTGAGTTATGACACAGTGCACGTTGTGTTCACCTGATGTTACCAAATGGCAACATGAATCGTCTGATAGTCAATTCTGATCACTGTACGGTTTTTTTTAACCTTGGTAGAACCTATGAACATATTGGCGGCGGCGTGAAAACATCCTGTTGCCCGGTCATTGGAAAACCACCGGATCAGCCCCACCGTATAACCTGAATGAGCAAGAACATCGACCTATGACCGTAACTACTACTGGAAAGCCCGAACTGCACCTGTACCGAAGGCACACAGATCTCCAAAGACTCGGCCCGGATGAACCAGAGCAGGGAGACGATTATGGGGTCGCTACCCGGACGCAGGATCCGGAGCTGAAGCAACCCCCGCTGTACCGGGTTATATTGCTAAACGACGACTACACCCCGATGGAATTCGTCGTGCACATTCTTGAGGCGTTTTTTTACATGTCACGGGAAAAGGCGACACAAGTCATGTTGGCGGTACATACACAAGGCAAAGGTGTGTGTGGCGTCTATACTAGAGATATCGCGGAAACGAAGGCAGCCATGGTAAACCAGTATTCCAGGGACAATGAACATCCCCTGGTGTGTGAGGTAGAAAAGGCAGATGACCAGTGATCAGCAAGAGGGTTTTATACCATGCTAAGTAAAGATCTCGAATTGACGCTGAACAACGCGTTCAAAGATGCACGGGGCAAGCGGCATGAGTTCATGACCGTGGAACACCTGTTGCTGGCGTTGCTGGACAATCACGCCGCAGCCGAAGTGCTGACCGCCTGTGCTGCCGACATCCCGCAGCTGCGCCGTGACCTGACGGAGTTTATCGACTCCACCACGCCACTGATTCCGGTCGACGATGAAGACCGGGAGACACAGCCGACACTGGGTTTCCAGCGGGTGTTGCAGCGGGCGGTTTTCCACGTGCAGTCCTCGGGCAAGAAAGAAGTGACCGGCGCCAATGTGCTGGTGGCTATCTTTTCCGAGCAGGAAAGCCAGGCCGTATTTTTCCTCAAGCAGCAAAGCATATCGCGCATCGATGTGGTCAATTTTATTGCCCATGGCATTTCCAAGGTACAGAGCGAGAACGTACAGCCGAATGAGGAATTCAACGCCGAACAACAGGAGGAGGGCGGAGCAGACGGTGTCCAGGGCAGTGCACTGGAGAGCTTTGCTTCCAACCTCAACGAGCTGGCCCGCAAGGGGCAGATTGATCCGTTGGTGGGCCGTGAGCATGAAGTTGAGCGGGTTATCCAGATCCTGTCGCGGCGGCGCAAAAACAACCCGTTGCTGGTCGGTGAGACTGGCGTTGGCAAAACCGCCATTGCAGAAGGTCTGGCCAAGCGCATCATCGATAACGATGTGCCTGAAATCATGGAGGGGGCTCAAGTCTTCTCTCTCGACCTGGGCGCCTTGCTGGCAGGCACCAAGTACCGGGGCGATTTCGAAAAGCGCCTGAAAACGCTGCTGGCCGAGCTTAAGAAAAAAGAGAAATCCATCCTGTTCATCGATGAAATTCACACCATCATCGGTGCGGGGGCCGCTTCCGGCGGCGTTATGGACGCCTCCAATTTGCTCAAGCCGATGCTCAGCTCCGGTGAGTTGCGCTGCATGGGTTCCACGACGTTTCAGGAATTTCGCGGAATTTTCGAGAAAGACAGCGCCCTGACACGTCGTTTCCAGAAGATCGATGTTAATGAGCCGTCCGTCGATGAGACCTATCGGATTCTGAAAGGGCTGAAATCACGGTTTGAGGAGCATCACCACCTCAAATACACCGATAAGGCCTTGAAGGCGGCGGCAGAGCTGTCGGCCCGGTACATTACCGACCGGCATCTGCCCGACAAGGCCATTGATGTGATCGATGAAGCCGGGGCAGCCCAGCGGCTGATGCCCGCCAGCAAGCGCAAGAAATCGATCAACGTCAGTGATGTTGAGAAAGTGATCGCGTCGATCGCCCGTATTCCGGAGAAAAGCGTCAGTCGCAACGATAAGGAAGTGCTTGAGCACCTCGAGCGCAACCTGAAGATGACGGTCTTTGGTCAGGAACAGGCGATTGAGCAGCTGGCTTCGGCCATTAAGTTGGCACGGGCAGGCCTCAAATCCGTAGACAAGCCCATTGGCTCCTTCCTGTTTGCCGGCCCGACCGGGGTGGGCAAGACCGAGGTGTCCAAACAACTGGCTGACTCTCTGGGTATTGAACTGCTCCGCTTCGACATGTCGGAATACATGGAGCGCCATACCGCCTCACGGCTCATTGGCGCGCCTCCGGGCTATGTAGGGTTTGACCAGGGTGGTCTGCTGACCGACGGGGTTACCAAGCACCCGCACAGCGTCTTACTGCTCGACGAAATCGAGAAGGCGCACCCGGATGTCTTTAACCTGTTACTGCAGGTGATGGACCACGGTACGCTGACCGACAATAACGGACGTAAAGCGGATTTCCGCAACGTCATCCTGATCATGACCAGTAACGCCGGAGCTCAGGAGATCAACCGTCGTTCCATGGGCTTCCTGGAGCAGGACAACAGCACCGACGGCATGGAGATGATCCGCAAGCAGTTCACACCGGAGTTCCGCAACCGTCTGGATGCCATCGTGCAGTTCAAGGCCTTGCCGATCGCGGTGGTCACCAGCATCGTCGACAAGTTCCTGACCGAACTGCAGGCGCAGCTGGACGACAAGCGTGTGATGATGGAAGTCGACGACGACGTTCGTGCCTGGCTGGCTGAAAAAGGCTATGACGAGCACATGGGCGCGCGTCCGATGAGCCGCCTGATCCAGGAGAAGGTGAAGCGGCCACTAGCAGATATGATCCTGTTCGGACCGCTGTCCCGCGGGGGAACAGTCCATGTACACATCCGCAATGATGAGCTGACCCTCGAAGTCGAGGAAGAGGCGGAGACCGTGTAAAAGCGGTAGCAATGGGATGATCCGAAAAGGCACCGAAAGGTGCCTTTTTTGTGGGCATTTTACGAACTTCTTATGGACCCACAGCAGGGCAGTGGCGGGTATTTCAGGCAAAAAAAAACACCACCCGGGTGTTCTTTTTAAAGGGTCCGGCGTTTGTTTCGGATCGCAGGCCCGGGCAATAGTACGTTAGCGGGCGCGATACACAATGCGGCCTTTGGTCAGGTCGTATGGCGTCAGCTCGACCTTGACCTTATCGCCCGTCAGGATGCGGATGTAGTTCTTGCGCATTTTCCCTGAAATATGGGCGGTGATGACATGGCCATTTTCGAGCTTAACCCGGAACATGGTGTTGGGAAGGGTATCGAGAATCTCGCCTTCCATTTCAATAACGTCTTCTTTTGCCATATATGCTTATACACACCTTTGATTTAGACAGCTGGGGCCGACCAGCGGGTGTCAGCCCCGTGTAAGTATGGAATCCGGCGGGCATTCTGCCTGAATTTCCGGCAATTATCAAAAAACTGGGCGAATTCAGGTATTTGGCTATGAAAATCAGGGGAATGAGTCACCGGCGGGTCGCATTATCATTCGATGCCAATGGCCTCGATCAGATGGTCATCGAGTAGGCGCCAGTGGCGGTTGATTAACACTTCCAGCGGGCGATAGTCCGCTTTGTAGGTCATTTGCGCTGAACCCGGTACCCAGTACCCGAGGTACAGAAAAGGCAGCCCCAGAGTCGCGCACAACTGTATCTGAGTCAGAATGCTGAATACGCCGAGCCCGCGGTGGCTCTGCTCCGGGTCAAAAAAGGTGTAGGTGGCTGACAGCCCGGTTTCCATTCGGTCGGTAAAGGCGACCGCCACGACCTCGTCGCCCAGACGAAACTCGAGCATAAACGCCAGGTCTGGCCGGCTGACCAGAAACTCCCGGTAGCTGTCTTCAGAGGGCGGATACATATCGCCCAGGTAGTGCCGGTGGCTGATGTAAGCTTCATACAGTCGGTAATGCTCAGCAGAGTATTGGCAGGGCAGCCGGTGTACGGTCAGATCCTGATTCTTGTTCAGAATACGCCTGAAGCGGCGCTTCCAGTGGAACTGACCAACCCGCACGCGTGACGGCATGCAGGCGCCACAGGCTTCGCAATCCGGTCGGTACAGGTGATGACCGCTGCGGCGAAACCCAAGGTGCATCATTTGTTCGTAAAGGGGCAGGGTAAAGTGCAGATCGGGGTCCAGAAACAGAGTACGCGCCTGCTGGCCGTCCAGGTAGCTGCAGTTATGCTCGCCCGTCCGGTACAGTTTGATGCTGTCTTCCTGTTGCTCGGATTCAGATTTCATCGACAGGTTCCCGGCGTGATTGGCCCCGGGAATTCCCGGGCTCATCCTCGCTCATCCGCTTGGCCATGGCCTGGTTCACAACGGTTGCAGCCGGAAAGGCCTGTTTGCGTCTCATCTCCGGCAATTGCTGTTCAAACCAGGTGCGATCAACCTCCCTGGCACCCAGGCTGGCCAGATGGTCATTGTAGACCTGACAGTCGATAACGCGAAGCGACTGGATCAATGCGGCCTCCTGCAGTGCCAACAAGGCAAACTTGGACCCGTTGGTCTGATGGGAAAACATGCTTTCCCCAAAGAATACACCCTCGATCCCCACGCCATAAAGGCCGCCAATCAGTACATCGTCGCGCCATACTTCGATGGAGTGTGCCCAGCCCAGAGCGTGCAATTCAGTATAGGCGTCTCGCATCTCAGCGCTAATCCAGGTGCCCGGCTGCCTGGCTCTGGGTGCCTGGCAGGCGGCTATGACCCGGGGAAAGGCCGTATTGAAGGTGATAGTCGGCGGTGACTGCCGGAACGCCTTGCGCAGACTGCGTGACAGATGCATGGCGCCCGGTACCAGCACCATGCGCGGCTCGGGCGACCACCACAAAATAGGCTCGCCGTCACTGTACCAGGGGAAAATGCCTCGTTCATAGGCGGTCAGCAGCCAGTCTGGCGTGAGAGCGCCGCCCGCCGCCAATAAACCCGGCGGATACGTCAGGCTCTGGTCAGTAGGTGGAAAATGAGGCGTCTGTTCAGCCTCCAGCCAGCTTAGTTGTGGCATAAAAATGCTCGGTGTATCAATAAGTTGGGCTTCATACTGTGGTATCTTAGTGGTCTTTGCCGTGGACTGCCATGCTTGGGCTGCCTGGCCGGGCTATTTGCATGACAGGTGCTTTCTGGGCCCGGGGTGCTTCAGCTAGAATGCGGCCCTGCAAGAGACCCGTGTCAGGCGGGGCAGGGGTGGGGCAGGAAAGTACCGGCACTATGACAGACACAACAGACAGGTGACTTCGATTTGACGCAAAAGAACGCTTCGGCACGCCAGGAACTTACACGGGCGCGTGACGACCACAGAGTTCTGGATGTAAAACAGCGATTGCTGCACGAGGGCAGCCTATTGCTGTCTTTGGCCGTGGGCGTCTATCTGCTGATTGCACTGGCCTCCCACCATCCCTCTGACCCTGGCTGGGCCTATTCCGGCGCGGGCGAGGGAGTCCGCAATATGGCCGGTACCGCCGGAGCCTACCTGTCGTCGTTGTTGTTCAGCCTGGTGGGCGGCCTTGCCTACGGTCTACCGGCCATTTTTCTGTTTCGCGCCTGGGCTACGTTCCGGGATCGCAAGGCCGGCTTGCACTGGAACCCGCTGCTTATAGCCATCCGGACGCTGGGCTGGGCACTCTTTGTCTGCGTCACCAGTGCGCTGGCGACGGTCCACATCGCCAGCAACCAAACCGCGAGTGCCGGCGGTTGGCTGGGTATTGAACTGTCGGAATGGATATTCCCGATACTCGGCATGACCGGTACCACCTTGCTGCTGGTCGTGCTCTGGTTTATTTCACTGACTCTGGCGATGAACGTTTCCTGGTTGCGGCTGATGGAACGCATTGGCCGACTATTATTTTCAGGAATAACGGCGCTGCGGGACCGTGCACAGGCTTGGCGCCGACGTAAGGCCGAAAAAGCTCAGGTAAGAGAGGTGGTGGAGACGCGCAAGGCAAACCTGGACATCCAGATGGAGAAGCAGTCGAAGCGCAAGCCGCCGCAAATTAAGCCGCTGCAGCCGAAGGCGCCAGAACCCAGTGAACGGGTGCAGAAAGAGAAGCAGCAGCCGCTGTTTACCGGGGGAGAGTCGAATACACCGCTGCCCGCCCTCAGCCTGCTGACCTCCGGCGAGCACGACACCAACAATGGTTATAGCCAGGAAGCCCTGGAAGCCATGTCGCGTATGCTGGAAATCAAGCTGAAAGACTTCAATGTCGATGCCGAGGTAACCGAAGTGGCACCTGGGCCGGTGATTACCCGCTTTGAGATTCAGCCAGCGGCGGGCATCAAGGTGTCCAAGATCTCCAACCTGGCGAAGGATCTGGCGCGGTCGATGGCGCTGGTCAGTGTCCGCGTGGTGGAGATCATTCCCGGCAAGACCACCGTGGGTATCGAGATTCCCAACGAAAAACGTGACATCGTGCGGCTCAGCGATGTGCTTCAGTCGAGCGCCTACGACAAAGCCAAATCGGCCCTGACCCTGGCGTTGGGTCACGACATTGGCGGATCCCCCGTGGTCGCGGATCTGGGCAAAATGCCGCACCTGCTGGTCGCCGGCACCACAGGCTCCGGTAAGTCCGTCGGCGTGAATTCCATGCTGTGCAGTCTGCTATTCAAGGCCACCCCGGAAGAGGTTCGCCTGATTCTGGTCGACCCCAAGATGCTGGAACTGTCTGTCTATGAAGGCATTCCACACCTGCTGACACCGGTAATCACCGACATGAAAGACGCGGCCAATGGCTTGCGCTGGTGTGTCGCCGAGATGGAGCGTCGCTACAAACTGATGTCGAAGGTCGGAGTGCGCAACATCGCCGGCTTTAACAAGAAGGTCGTGGATGCCAAGCGCGATGGCGAGCCCTTGCTCGATCCGCTTTACGAGCCTTTCGATACGCTGGATCCGCACGCGCCGACGCCAGAGCTGGAACCCTTGCCGTTTATCGTGGTGGTTGTCGACGAATTCGCCGACATGATGATGATCGTCGGCAAGAAGGTAGAAGAACTGATCGCCCGGCTGGCCCAGAAAGCCCGGGCAGCGGGTATTCATTTGATACTGGCGACACAGCGGCCCTCGGTTGACGTCATTACCGGCCTGATCAAGGCCAACATTCCAACCCGCATCGCTTTTCAGGTCTCCTCCAAGATTGACTCTCGCACTATTCTCGATCAGGGCGGGGCCGAACAACTGCTGGGCCACGGCGATATGCTGTATCTGCCACCGGGCACCGGTTTGCCGGTTCGGGTTCACGGCGCCTTCGTCGACGATGATGAAGTTCACCGTGTCGTGGCCGAGTGGAAGAGACGCGGCCAGCCTGATTACATTGAAGAGATACTGCAGGGCGGCGAAGCCGAGATTCCGGGCATGCCGTCTCTGGACGACAGTGATGACAATGCCGAAAGCGACCCTTTGTTCGATGAAGCCGTTGCGTTTGTGACCCAGACCCGCAAGGTATCGATTTCTTCAGTACAGCGTAAATTGCGCATCGGTTATAACCGCGCGGCGCGCCTGGTTGATACGATGGAGGCTGCCGGCATTGTTAGCTCGGCGGGCCACAATGGCAGCCGTGAAGTATTGGCGCCACCGCCTCCGGCAGACTAAAGGGCTAATTCAAGTTTCGGAGTGCGCCTATGAAGACTAGCGGCGGGCGCCGGGTTGTACCCTTGAGGGGGAGTCCGCAGCAGGGACTAAAACGCCGGGAGCGTTTTAGCATGAGCGAAGCGAGCCCGAAGGGTGAATCCCATTGAGGGGATTCATATCCAGAGGTCTAGGCTCCATGGATGGATTGAGTGGGCGGCATTCCGCCCGACCCTACAGGGGTATACCCGGTGCCCGCTGCGGACCAATGTCTCTCAGGCAGCTCGAACTTCGCAGCTTGAGTTACTAAGTTGTGCAGTATTGGATAGTAGAGCCCCATTTTTGATCGTTAATGACTCAGGAGAGCATTACATGTTGAGTTCAATTGCCCGGTCCGGCGCCGTCCTGCTGCTCAGTTGGGCTGCCGTAGCGCCCCAGGTGAATGCCGATGAAGCCGCCCGTCAGCGACTCATTGAGTTGTTGCAGTCGACTGAAACGCTGCAGGCTGAGTTTCGCCAGGAAACCTACGCCGACGGCGAGTTGCGCGGCGAGCAGGCAGAAGGGATTATGAAGATTGCCCGCCCCCTGAAGTTTGTCTGGGAGGTTACCGCACCCTACGAACAGTCGGTGATTTCCGATGGCACCACACTCTGGGTCCACGATCCGGATCTGCTGCAGGCGACCTACCAGCCGGTTACCGATCAGTTGCAGGAATCGCCAGCCATGATTCTCAGCCAGCCTGAGTCTACCCTCAGAAGCTCGTACGAGGTAACTGAAGCGGCCAACGAAAGTCTGACCGCCTATCGGTTATACCCGCTGGATGAGAATGCCGTCTTCGAAGACATGACCCTGTTGTTTGAAAACGGCCGGATCAGCGAGCTACGGCTCAGTGACAACCTGGGTCAGGATACTCGCATCACCTTCAGCAATGTTGAAACAGGCCTGACGCTGGACGCGGCCGAGTTCGAATTTACCCCACCCGAAGGCACCGACGTCTTCGAACAGATGTAACCTTTATGGCCGACCTGTTCAGCTCAACCGATTCCAGCCCCTTTGCGCCTTTGGCCGAGCGGATGAGGCCCAAGACACTGGCCGGCTATATTGGTCAGGCCCATATTCTGGGCCCGGGGCAGCCATTGCGCCTTGCCATCGAGCATGACCAGTTGCATTCCATGATCTTCTGGGGGCCGCCAGGGGTGGGCAAGACAACGCTGGCGAGGTTGCTGGCGCATTCCACGGCCTCCCGTTTTGAATCCCTCTCGGCCGTTCAGTCTGGCGTTAAAGACATCAAGGCAGCGGCGGAGCGGGCGTTGCAGGCCAAAGCCGAGGGCCGGCGTACGCTGTTGTTCGTCGATGAGGTGCATCGCTTTAACAAGGCCCAGCAGGATGCATTCCTGCCCTATGTTGAAGATGGAACCTTTATTTTTGTCGGCGCGACCACTGAAAACCCCAGTTTCGAACTGAATGCGGCGCTGCTGTCCCGTGCCCGCGTCTACCCACTGAAGTCCGTCTCGCTGGACGACATGGCCGCCTTGCTCCACCAGGCCCGGCAACAGGATGCTGCGGTAGCGCGTCTGACCATTGATGAAGACGTTCAGCAGCGCCTGTTTGCCCTGGCCGATGGCGATGCGCGCCGCCTCTACAACTTGCTGGAATTGTCTGCAGACCTCTATGCCAACGAACCCGATGGCCTGACGCTGGAGCGGCTGTCGCAGCTCACCCAGGGGCAGACCCGCCGGTTCGACAAGGGCGGTGACGCGTTTTACGACCAGATATCTGCCATGCACAAGAGTGTGCGGGGATCCTCGCCCGATGGCGCACTTTATTGGTTGTGCCGGATGCTCGACGGCGGCTGCGATCCACTCTACATCGCCCGCCGTTTGGTCCGCATGGCCAGTGAAGACATTGGCAACGCGGACCCGCGCGCTCTGACACTGGCGATGGATGCCTGGCAGGTTCAGGAGCGGCTGGGCAGCCCGGAAGGGGAGTTGAGCCTGGCCCAGGCTGTGGTATATCTCGCCTGTGCACCGAAAAGCAATGCGGTGTATAAGGCCTTCAATGAGGTGATGGCGCTAGTTCAGTCCGACCAGAGCCGGGAAGTACCTGTGCACTTGCGCAATGCACCCACCAAACTGATGAAAGAGCTCGGCTACGGCCACGAGTACCGCTATGCCCACGACGAGCCTTTTGGCTATGCCGCAGGCGAGCATTATCTGCCGGAAGAGCTGGCGAACCAGCGTTTCTATCAGCCAGTCGATCGCGGTCTGGAGAAGAAAATTGCCGAAAAACTGGCCTTTTTGCGTGATTTGGATGAGCGCCATCGGCAATAATGCCACTGAGTCGTAAACAGCAGGGAGTGTAGGTGTATGTCGATCCCCTTAAGTCACTGGATCGCCGTCGCTCTGGGCGGCAGCCTGGGTGCGATGGGCCGGTTCTGGGCGGTTTCTTTCTTAAATCGGCTACACGGTAGTCATTTCCCGTTGGGTACTTTCACGGTAAACGCTCTGGGCAGCTTCTTGATAGGCCTTGTTTTTGTCGTATTAACACTGCGTTTTTCGGGAACCGACAGTTTCTGGCACCGCCTGGTGATTGTTGGCTTGCTGGGTGCTTTCACCACCTTTTCCAGTTTTGCACTGGAAAACCTCGTTTTGTTGCAACAACAGCAATACTGGATGGCGCTGGGCTACACCCTGGCCAGCGTTGTTATCTGCATAGCCGCGGCGGCACTGGGCTTCGGGGTGGGTAAGCTGGTATTCTAGTTGCCCGCCAAGCCGGGAACACCGGCTCATTGGCGGTATTCAATCACTCTTCATTGACTCATACAGGACAGACAGACCCATGCTGGACATAAAACGGCTGAGACAGGACATTACCACGCTTGCTGAACAACTTCGGGTGAAGAACTATCAACTCGACGTCTCAGCTTTCGAGTCCCTGGAGTCGAGCCGCAAGTCCGTGCAGGTAGAGACCGAGCAGTTGCAGGCTGAGCGCAAGAAGGCGTCGAAACAAATTGGTCAACTGGTCGGGCAGGGCATGTCGGTCGAAGAAGCCAAAGCCCAGGTGCAGAAGACGCTGGATACCATTGCCGAGCAATTGGGCGCCAAAGAGGCGGAGCTGAAGCAGATTCAGACGCAACTGGACGACCTGTTGCTGGGCATTCCCAATGTGCCGGATGCGGCTGTGCCCGAGGGCAAGAGCGAAGACGACAACGAAGAGGTGTCGTGCTGGGGAACACAGCCTACCTTTGATTTCGAAGTCAAAGACCACGTCGATTTGGGTGCTGTCTCGGGTGGGCTCGATTTTGAGCGCGCCGCCAAATTGACCGGCAGCCGCTTCTCGGTCATGAGCGGTGGTATTGCCCGCCTGCACCGGGCGCTGGCTCAGTTCATGCTCGACACCCACGTTCAGGAGCACGGTTACCTGGAAACCCAGGTACCGTTTATTGTGAACCAGGAGTCGTTGCTGGGAACCGGCCAATTGCCGAAGTTTGAAGAAGATCTGTTCAAACTGAACACCGATCACGCCAGCAATTATTACCTGATTCCGACTTCGGAAGTGCCGCTGACCAACTTGGTGCGCGATGAGATCCTCAGCGATGCTGAACTGCCGCTAAAATTTGCGTCTCATACGTCGTGCTTTCGCTCAGAAGCTGGCAGCTATGGCCGCGACATCCGCGGCATGATTCGCCAGCACCAGTTCGAGAAAGTTGAGCTGGTCCACATCGTGCGCCCGGAAGCCTCAATGGAGGCTTTGGAAGACCTGGTCGGTCACGCAGAAAGCATCCTGCAGCGCCTGGAGCTGCCTTACCGGAAGGTGCTGCTGTGCGGTGGCGACCTGGGCTTCGGTGCCGCCAAAACCTACGATCTGGAAGTGTGGCTGCCCGCCCAGCAGGCCTACCGGGAAATATCTTCATGCTCCAACATGACCGATTTCCAGGCACGCCGCATGCAGGCCCGCTACCGCAACCCGGAAACCAATAAAACCGAACTGGTACACACCCTTAACGGCTCAGGCCTGGCGGTGGGCAGAACGCTGGTCGCGGTGCTGGAGAACTACCAGACAGCGGAAGGGCGCATTCGGGTGCCAGAGGCACTGAAACCCTATATGGCTGGTCTGGAATTGATCTGATCGGTTGGTTCTGTGGCACCTTGGATGTGAGGTTGCTTTAGGCCCTGTGGTTGGAAATTCGTGCCAGCCACCGGGTAGACCCTTCCGGGGTCGGCGTGAACCCTTCCATGGGGCCTAGACCGCAGCATCCATGCTGCGGACTTCCCCGGATGGGTCCACCCGGTAGCCAGCACTTGGTTTTGTGCCACCGCTTTACTTAAATCAAATTTCATCCGGGTTTTCCTGGTACCAATTGACTGACCCAACGGCGGGTCTAACACCGGCATTAAAAAGCCTGTGCCTGCCGTGTCGGGCCCGGCGACAGATCCCAGTGCCGG
This sequence comes from Saccharospirillum sp., assembly GCA_035704555.1. Lineage (GTDB taxonomy): Bacteria > Pseudomonadota > Gammaproteobacteria > Pseudomonadales > Natronospirillaceae > Saccharospirillum. The sequence goes on from DASSWT010000227.1 coordinate 14,553, forward strand.
GTTCTTACTTTAGGAGTGGTCATGCAATATTTTCCGTTGTTCCATAAGTTATCCGATAAGACCATCCTGGTGGTTGGCGGCGGGGATATTGCGGCGCGCAAAATTCACTTGCTGCAGCGTTCCGGGTGTCGGATTCAGGTGGTGGCTCCGTCAATTTTGCCGGTCATCGCCAATAACCCCATTTGCGACTGCGAATTGCGGACTTTTGAGCCGGCCGATATCGATGGCAAGGCGCTGGTGGTCAGTGCCACTGACATCGAAGAAGTAAACCAGCGTGTGTCTGCGGAGTCGCGTGCGCGTGGTGTCCTGGTTAACGTGGTCGATTCTCCTGAGTTGTGCGATGTTATTTTCCCCTCCATTGTTGATCGTGACCCGCTGATTATCGCCATTACCTCCAGTGGCCAGGCGCCTGTGCTGGCGCGTTCG
>DASSWT010000182.1:0-7750 GCA_035704555.1 Saccharospirillum sp.
GTCGGCATATCGACCGCTTCCTGGTGCATGCTGAGGTTGCGGTGGGCCTTGCGCGCCATCAGCGCCTGCACGTCATCCAGTGCCATACCGGGGTGCAGGTCGCCATCGCTGAAGCCGAATATTTCCAGATAGCGGCGGTTCCAGATCACCAGCCGGTCGTCGCTGGAAAACACGCTGAGGCCATCCTGAATCTGGTTGTGAATGGTCTCCAACAGCGTTTTCTGGGTGTCCAGTTCGGCACTGGTGCGTTCGGCCTGCAGGGCGTGATCCCGAAATACTCCGTAGGCATGCACCAGATCACCGATCTCATCCTGACGCTGGATGGGGATCTGCGCCGGCGACTCCTCGCCCCGGGACAGCTGCATCATGTCGTCGGTCACCGTGGCCAGGTCTTGAATCAGCCGCCGGTTGCTCAGGTAGTAGACCAGTAGCGCCAGCATCACCACCAGCGATAACCCGAGGGTAAGAATGCGTGATGCGTTGACCCGCTCGGTGACCGCGCTTTGCTGGCGCACCACCACCTGTTGAATGTCGGCGGCGAAGCTGTTGGTTTGCTCGGTCAGGCGTTCCGAGTGGGCGCGCAACCGCGCCAGCAGAAACGCCTTGCTTTGCTGAATGTCCTGCAGCGTTTGGTATTCCGCAGTGGCCAGTTCAAGCCAGTCGATGTACTCCGCGGGGTTGGCCACGGCCAGCACCAGCGGGCGCAGCCGCTGCCGGGTCTGGCGGTTGTAATCGGCCGGGTTGGTGATTGCCCGGTAAAATAACTGCAGCGGCACCCAGGGCTCGATCATCACGGAATGCCCGGCTTGGGCGCTGCCTTGCGCTCGCTGGTCGACCTGGAACTGAGCGGCGAGCAGGTCTTCGCGAATGAACAGCTCGTCGTAAACCCGTTCGGTCAGTGCATCCAGATCGGTCTTAATGTTGGTCAGTATGGCCTGAATCCGGCCCCGAACATCCGGGTTCTGCAGCCGCTGCGACAGGGCGAATACGCGCTGGTAACGGCTTTCGAGGCGCTGGCGTTCGGCCTGCAGCTGAAACGGGCGACCGGCTGATGCCAGATAGGGCGCCAGCGCTACAATCTGTGCCGCTTCATCGGAGAGGCTGAGCGCGGTGCGTATTTCCGGAATCAGCAAGCCTTCGAATTCATTCACCGCGTCCCGGGTCTGGCTTAAACCCCGCCAGGAAAAACTGACCAGCGTCAGCAACAGCACCAGGCCCACCACAAAGGCGGCCAGGGCTTTGGTGTGCAAGGTCCAGCGTAACAGGTTCATAGGCGCTTGACCGCAGCCTCAAAGCGATAACCGATGCCGCGCTCGGTTTTGATGTAGTGCGGCGCTTTCGGGTTGGGTTCGAGCTTGCGGCGCAGGCGCAATATCAGCACATCAATGGTGCGGTCGAACGACTCAGTCTGGGTGCCGTGGGTTTTTTCGAGCAAATAATCCCGACTTAAGACCCGATTCGCCGACGATAGCAACACGTTCAGCAAGTTGAACTCGCCGTACGTCAGGTCGACCGGCTCACCCGCCGGGTTCAACAGGGTTCGGCGTGTCAGATCCAGGCACCAGCCATCGAACGTCAGGCCTTCGGATACAACACGTTCGAGCGCTTTGGGAGTAAGGCTCAACTGAGTACTGCGGCGCAACAGCGCCCGCACCCGGGCGATGATTTCACGCAGGTTGAACGGCTTCATCATAAAATCGTCGGCGGCGACTTCCAGACCCAGAATGCGATCGGTCTCGTCGCCCTTGCCGGTCAGCATCATGATCGGCACGGCCGAGTCCCGGCGGATGTCCTGTGCCACGCGCAAGCCGCTCTCATGCTCGAGTTTCAGATCGAGCAGAATCAGGTCGGCCGGGTCACTTTCGAGCAGATCGAGCAACGCCTGCCCGGTTTGCAGGGGCGTGACGCGGTAGCCTTCCAGCGCCAGGGCGTCGGTCAGTACCTGCAGGATGTCCGGGTCATCATCAACGATGGCAATGTGATGCGCCAGGGGAGTTGCGGCCATCGGGTTCTCCGGCTTTTTATCATTATGGTGCCAGGTGAGTCTGTGTACGCGCGTTCGCGCCACTCAGTGACGCACTGGAATGTTAACAGAGTATTTCAAAGGCAGCCCCAAACCACCCGGGAAAACCGGCGAAGTGTGGCGCCGGTCGCAGATGTAAGCTCGTCACCGTGCCATTCTACCCCCTCTTCTCCCAGACAGAACGATCTCATGACAACCCCGGCACTTTTCACTCGGATGGCCCCGTTCAGGCTGGCTTTATGGACCCTGCTGCTCGCGCTTGTGGTAGGCGGCTGTCAGCCGGACACCGCCAGCGACGACACAAGCGATACATCCGACCCGGTCGATACTGACGACAGCGGCACGGTTGAGCTGGCGCTGCAGGTCAGAACCCTAAACTACACCCAATCCAACCCGGGGCCGACTCAGGTGGTACTCGATGTGCAAGTGCCGACTGAAGCTCAGGTTGAGCTCTACATGAACGATGTTCTGCAAAAAAGCTGGAATACCGGCGAGGCCTGCGTGGAGTTCCCGGCCATTATCCTCTGCGAAGACGATCTGGATCAGTCCATAGCCACGATGATTGAAACCGGGGGTACAAAACGCTTTGAGTTAACGGCCCTGAAAGGCGATGACTGGAAAACAGTTAGGTTTGAACGCGACCTGACGCTGGGGCAGTGCGTTAGCAATGAGGCGTTTTACAACACTCAAGTACAGGATGTATTGCAGAGTCAATGCGAGTCTTGCCACAACACTGGCAATTCAGTGTTCGACGCCAACGCCAACTGGCTACAGTTTGAATCGACCATTTTCAACAAGATGCACGGGCTATATCAGTCTCCATCTCAACAGATAAACGGCCACCCAACCCAACCACTGGAACCCTACGACGCGGACTACCGAGCCATCGCAGAATTGGTATGGCGGACACTCAATGAGTTTGAGTGTTCATAATAGCTACCGCGCTCAATTCTCAAGTTTCGGAGTTCGTAAAATGTGAGCGAAGGATGCCGGTTGTGCCTCTGCAGGGGAGTCCGCAGCATGGACTAAAACGCCGGGAGCGTTTTAGCATGAGCGAAGCGAGCCCGAAGGGTGAATCCCATGGAGGGGATTCATATCATGCGGTCTAGGCCCGAGACGTCGGACCGCCATGAACAGATTTACGCCGACCCTGCAGAGGCACAACCGGTAGCCATCGCGGGCGAGTGCCACTCAAGTAACCCGAACTCCGAAACTTGAGATCACAACTCTGGATTCGTTAAGTGGCTAAGACCGGTGTGGATTACCGACGCGCTAGCGCGAACTTGATAAACTCCTCTTCCGGCATCGGTCGGGCCCAGTAGAACCCCTGGCCCTGAGTACAACCGAGTTTGGCCAGTAACTCAGCTTCGGCCTGGGTTTCGGCGCCTTCGGCTACTGTGGTGAGGTTCAGGCTGGTGGCCATCTGAATAATGGCGGTGACGATGGCCGTGTCTTGCGGGTTCAGTTGCAACTGGGAAACGAAAGACCGGTCGATTTTCAGCGTGCCGATCTTCATCTTGTTCAGATACCCCAGGTTGGAATAGCCGGTGCCAAAATCGTCGATGGAAAACGTAACGCCCAGCGCCTGCAGCCGGTGAAAGGTGCTGTCGATGTCCTCCCCCGGCTCCATCAGCATGGATTCGGTGATTTCGATTTCCAGCCGGCGCGGCGAAATACCGGACTCTGTGAGCGCCTGCTCAACCACCCGGTCCAGATTACCGCGCCGAAACTGCAGCGACGACACATTGACCGCCATCGTCAGGCCAGGCAGCGCTGCGGCATCAAACCGGCTAAGCGCAGCGGTGGCCTCTTGCAACACCCACATACCGATGTCGACGATCAGGCCGGACCGTTCAGCCAGGCCAATAAACTCGATGGGGGGAATGTTGCCACGGTCCGGGTGGTGCCAGCGCAGCAACGCTTCACAGCCGCAGAGTTTGCCCGTTTTCAAGTCGATTTTGGGCTGGTAATGCAATGACAGTTCATCGGCCTGCTGCGCCTTGCGCAAATCGGAAATGAGTTTGACCTGGGCCTGGGCGTCGTTGTTCATACTGGTGTTGTAATACCGAATGCCATCGCGCCCCGCGCGTTTCGACTCGTACATGGCCATATCGGCCTTGCTCAACAGCGTAGCAAAGTCAGTGCCGTCAGCCGGTGCGATGGCAATGCCGATGGAAGCGGTGGTGGTCAGTTCGTGCCCTTGCAGCAACATGGGTTCGCGCAGCGTCTGCAACACCTCGTCGGCGCGTGAAATAATCGATTCATCGGGCGGGATATCCGGCATCAGCACCACGAATTCGTCGCCGCCAAAGCGCGACACGGCATCCGAGGTGCGCACCTCGCCTACCAGCCTTTGGGCGATCTGGATCAGGTATTCGTCGCCGGCGCTGTGGCCGAGAGAATCGTTAATCGGTTTGAAATTGTCGAGATCAATAAACAACAGGGCGATCGAAAGCCCATCGCGCTGGCTGTGGCGTAGCATCAGCTCAAACTGTTCGGCCGCCAGCATGCGATTGGGCAACCCGGTCAGACTGTCGTGATTGACCAGGGCTTCAACCTGCGCCTGGGATTCCCGGCGACGCTGGTTTTCCTCACCCAACTGGGTCACCAGGTGGCGGATGTCGTTGATCAGCAGCCGGATGCAGTAACCGGTTATCAGCAGAATCAGCACCAGCAGGATGGCCACATTGACGTTGCTCTCCACCACCCGAGTTTCGTACCAGCCCAACGAGTTGAAACTGCCCAGCACCAACAAACTGACGATCATGATCGACAGCAGACCAATGAAAATACGCCGGTTCCCGACAATACTGGCGACCACCAATATGGCGGGGTAGCCAAGCACGGCCTCATCCCTCAGCCCGTCGCTGGCCCATAGAAAGTAGTAACACAGGCTGGTCATCAACCCGAGCATCCAGGTGGCGGCGAGCTGGTAACGTTGCCGGCGGACCAGCCACAGGGTCAGAAACAACAGCACAGCCGCTGCGACCATCGCTAACGCCGAGCTGAGACGCCCCAGCGCCATACGCTGTACCGTCGCCACCAGCAGAAATATCTGCAGGGCCCAGAACATCTGGCTGAGCCGCTCGTGATGCAGTTGCTTAACCAGTGGCGACTGATCGGCCTGATGTTTTTCTTGTTCTGAAGCCATACCACCCAACAGACATGATGTGAAAAAGAGGGAATCTTTCGACGATTCGGAACAGTTTAGCTGTTATTGGCTGGTTCGGGGATGCGTACGCTGGAATTTTATAGCGCCAAAACAGTGCAGGGCATGGTGCATGCCGCTCGAATTGGTGCACTGCCAGTGCGTCGACCCAATGGACGTGACTGCACAACCCACTGACTAACAGGCCTGTGAAACGATTGTTTCAGTCTTTCGCCATTTTGAATGATTGTTCGGCCAACTGGCCTGCCCTTTGCAATACCCCCTGTACCGACTCCGGCCTATCGTTAAGCACACAGGGGAACACCATGAACAAAGCATCTCTGGTCGCCAGCGTTGTCGCATTGCTTGGCGCCTCCACGGTCTCTGCGACCGACATCAAATTTGCACTGGACTGGAAATTCGAAGGCCCTGCAGCGCCCTACCTGATGGCCATGGACCGTGGCTATTACGAGGAAGAAGGCCTCAACGTCAGTATCGATACCGGTACCGGCTCGCTGGAAGCCATTCCCCGGGTTGGTTCAGGCACTTACCAAACGGGCTTTGCCGACATCAATTCGCTGATTAAATTCCGCGACCAGGACACTGACGTACCGGTTCAGGCGATCATGATGGTTTACGATGCCCCGCCGTTCGCCATTGTCGGGCGCAAGAGCCTGGGCGTGATGGAACCGGCCGACCTTGAAGGCAAAACCCTGGGCGCACCGGCCACCGATGGTGCCTTTGCTCAATGGCCCGCCTTTGTTGAGGCCAATAACCTCGATGCCAGCCAGGTCACCATCGAGAACGTCGGCTTCCCGGTACGTGAGCCGATGCTGGCCCAGGGCGATGTAGACGCCATTACCGGCTTCTCGTTTTCCTCCTACATCAACCTGAAATCCAAGGGTGTGGACGCCGATGACATCACCGTGATGCTGATGAGCGATTACGGCCTGAAGCTCTACGGCAACGCCATTATCGTTAACCCGACCTTTGCAGAAGAAAACCCGGAAGCGGTCACCGCTTTTCTGCGCGCCACCATTCGCGGCTGGCGCGACACCATCGCCGACCCGGAGGCCGCCGTTGAATACGTATTGGCCCACAACAGCATTGCCCGCAAAGAGGTTGAACTGGAACGGCTGATCATGTCGATCGACGACAACATCCTCACCGATGCCGTTATCGCCAACGGCATGGGCGACATCGACCCCGAGCGCATGCGTGAAGCCATCGACCAGATCGGCATTGCCTACAACTTCAATAACAAGCCTGACGTCCACGACATCTTCACCGATGCCTACTTGCCCAGCGATGAAGAGCGGATGCTGCAGTAATTGCACATCGCCCCAAAACGGGCGCTTCGGCGCCCTGATCTCATTTAAGACAGGCCCGCAGTATGAGTGTGATTGATATAGAAGGCTTACGCCTGGGCTACGGCGGCATGGCCCCGGAACAACTGGTGCTGGACGGCATCGACCTGCACATCGACAGCGGCGAATTCGCCGCCATCGTCGGGCCAAGTGGCTGCGGCAAGTCGACCTTCATGAAGCTGTTGTCCGGTCTGCTAACCCCCCAGGAAGGCCAGATTATGATCGATGGTGAGCCGGTCAACGGGCCGCGCAGCCAAGTCGGCATGGCATTCCAGAATGCCATCATGCTGCCCTGGCGCACCACGCTCGACAACATCCTGCTGCCGCTGGAAGTGGCGCCCACTACCAAGTCGGACTTTCGCCACCGCAAGGCCCAGTATCGGCGCCAGGCGGAAGACCTGCTAACCGCTGTTGGCCTCGAGGGCATGGGCAGCAAATACCCCTGGGAGCTTTCTGGTGGTATGCGCCAGCGCGCTTCCCTGTGCCGCGCCATGATTCATGAGCCGCCTTTGCTGCTTCTCGACGAACCCTTTGGCGCACTCGATGCCTTTACCAAGGAAGAACTCTGGTGGGTGCTGCAAACGCTGCGCCAGGGCCGCACCTTCACAGTGCTGATGGTCACCCATGATCTGACCGAGGCGGTCTATTTGTCCGATACGGTTTATGTAATGAGCTCGCGGCCGGGGCGCATGCTGGTGCGCCAGAACATCGAGTTTGACCAACCGCGCGACCTGGACATCCGCTTTGAACCCGGTTTTGTCAGCCATGTTCACGATCTGCGCGAACACATTCGCGGCACCCGTGCCCAGGCGGTGCAACAGGCGCCCGCAGGAGCCTCGTCATGACCACAACAACCCAGTCAACTCCGGCAAAACAGACGCCCCGACCCTCCCGGCTGCGCCATTGGCTTGGCTGGTTTCGCCGCGAAGAAGCGATGTCGTTCTGGATCATCATCGGCTTTTTTGTAGTCTGGGAGGCGGTGTGTCATCTGTTTTCACTGCCCGTCTACTTTCTGCCACCGCCGTCGGTCATCGCCCAGGCAGCGGTCGAATTCCAGCGCGCCCTGATCAACAATTCCATGCAAACGCTCTGGACCACCATGGCCGGTTTCGGCTTTGCCGTAGTGTTCGGGTTAGTGCTCGGCGTTGCCGTCGGTGGGTCGCGCCGGCTTTATCGCGGGTTATACCCGCTGATGGTCGGCTTTAACTCGGT
>DASSWT010000199.1:0-6815 GCA_035704555.1 Saccharospirillum sp.
ACAAGACGAATGTCTACCTGTCGCATGCCCTGATGTATCGCCAGCACGCTGATATTGGATTCCGCCAGCGACTGACTGATGCGCGCCAGAATGCCCGGCACGTTCATGTCACTGCCAATAACCGAGACCATGGAGATCTTACGGCTGGAAATATCCGCCCCCGGATAATAACGCTCCAGACGCGATTTAATGCGCTTGATCACCTTCAGGCCAGTGTCCAGATACATGGTAACGGTGTTGGCGTTGTGCTCTTTGGCCAGCATCGGCACTTCGAAATCCTGCACCAGCTTCTGAATTTCCAGGAACTGGTTCGGCTCGCCGACCATGTCCTGATCGAACACATCCAGTGCAAAAATATGCGGCTTACCAGCCACAATTTCGACACACGGCTTTTCGCTGCGATAGTCGTTGGTGATCAGCGTGCCGTCGTGATCCGGTTCAAAGGTGTTCTTCACCCGCAAGGCAATGCCTTTCTGGCGCAGGCCCTTGGCCGCTTTCGGATGAATCGCTTCCATCCCGATCAGCGACAACTGGTCGGCCACGTCGTAGTTGGTACGACCAATCGGCATCACCTTATCGGCACCGACCACTTTCGGGTCGGCCGTCGACAGGTGATATTCCTTGTGGATAACCGCTTCGCGGGCATCGGTCAGTTCGGCGACCTTGCTGAAGGTGATCTCGCTGTAACCCCGGTCGAAGGTCTTCATCAGGCCTTCCTTGCACTGGGTGTAACCAGTCACGATCGGCATTTCCTGGGTCAGGTCAAAGCGGCTGAACGTCTTGTGGATTTTCTCATCCATCATCAGGTTGTCCGGCTCGCGCCAACCGGTCAGGTCGACAAAGCGGGCGTTGATGCCTTCGGCCTGCAGCAGCAAGGCGGTATTAAACGCACTGTGTGCTTCGCCGACACCGGCCAGCATTTCACGTACCGTGGCCAGGTGCTCTTCGATCTGGAAATGGCCGAATGAACAAACCCGCTGCAAATCGAGCAGACAGCTGCGAATGCCTTCCATGCGTTCGGTGATGAACTGGTCCGCCTGCTTGCGCGAGTGCGGCATTTCGAACATGCGGGCGTTCACTTCGCGCATGGCCTTGGCCGCGTCGGTCAGTCGTTCACTCCACTCCCAGTCGGAATCGTCGTTGGCGAACAGGGCGTAGACGCCGGGTTCCTTGCTCTTTTTATGCTCCAGCAGCAGGTTGGTGATGCCGCCGTAGGCTGAAACCACAAAGATACGCTGGTAGAGCGTTTCCGGGTCGCGGTGAATTTGTACGATGTTATCGCGCACCGCGACGTAGTCGTTCATCGATGTCCCACCGATTTTCTCGACAGTATGCTGTGCCATTAACCTAAAACCTCCTGAGATCTTACCGGACCAATCTACATGCGGCGTTTCCTGCCGCGGCTGGCCTGGCTGACCCTGATTACACTGTATTGATTGCGCGCGGACAGCAGCGCTCTAATGAAACTGACCTAGGTCGAACGTAAAACCGACTTCGGGCGCTGATTGCTCACACCCAGCGCTCGAAAACGGTCTTGGAAGCCTGCTCATTGGCAGGCTTCTCATTATGAGACCTCAGTCGGTGACCGCTTCCGCTTCCAGCGGGTAGGCACCGTCCGGGCCGTGGGTTTCCTTGCCATTCAACGGCGGGTTGAAGGCGCAGGCCAGTTGCAATTCTTTTTTGGCCTTCAGGATGTGATCGTCATTCTTGTCGAGAATGTAGATGGTTCCCGGCTTGATGTCATGCTCGATGCCGGTTGCCTTATCGAGAATCGACCCTTCACCGGAAATGCAGTACACCGACTCCAGATGATTCTTGTAGTGAATCGGGGTTTCGGTATTCGCATAAATGGTGGTGATGTGAAACGAGAAGCCCATGCCATCGTCTTTCAGCGACATGCGCACGCTTTCCCAGGTATCACTGGCCACGCGGCGGTTCGATTGACGGCATTCTTCCAGATTACGTACGATCATTAACAATTCTCCTTCAAGCCTGCCTTCAGAGCAGGCGGATGTTTACGGACCGCCCCTGCTGATAGCAGGCAGGCGTATCCGCAACAGATTCAAACAGGGCGGCGGCTTAGCTGGCTTTTGCTTTGGCTTCGGGCATTACCTTGGCAAAAGCAGATTCCAGAATGTCGATGCCCTTGTTCAGGTCGTCCATCGGAATGGTCAGCGGGCACAGGCATTTCACCACTTCACTCCAGGGGCCACTGGTTTCGACGATCAGGCCATTGGCAAAGGCTTCCTTACAGATCGCCTCGGCCGTTTCACCATCGGCAACCGCGATGCCGCGCATCATGCCACGCCCTTTCAGATGCATCTCAGTTTCGCCGAAGCGCTTGATGATGTCGGTGAAACGCTTCTCAAGAATATCGGCGCGCTTGGCGATCTCGCCTTCAAAGGCCTTGTCTTTCCAGTACTCTTCCAGTGCAACCCGGGCAGTTACAAAGGCCAGGTTGTTACCCCGGAAGGTGCCGTTATGTTCGCCGGGTTCCCACTGGTCCAGCTCCGGACGCATCAGCGTTACCGCGAACGGCAGGCCATAGCCCGAGAGTGATTTGGACAGGGTGACGATGTCTGGCTTCACACCGGCCGGTTCAAAGCTGAAGAAGGTACCGGTACGGCCACAGCCCGCCTGAATATCATCGATGATAAACAGCATGTCGTGCTTGCGGCACAGGCTTTCCAGCTCCTGCAGCCAATCCATGCGGGCGGCGTTCAGACCGCCTTCGCCCTGTACGGTTTCGACAATAACGGCGGCCGGTACTTCAACGCCGCTGCCCGGGTCAGTCAGCATCTGGTCGAGCAGCTTCAGGCCCATGAAATCATCGCCTTCATGGCCGTAGTTGTCGTAGGGGATGCGCGTCACATCGCCCAGTGATACACCGGCACCACCGCGCTGGCCCTTGTTACCCGTTACCGCCTGGGCACCCAGGGTGCAACCGTGATAGCCGTTGGTGAACGATACGATTCCGGCACGGCCCTTGGCCTTACGGGCAATTTTCAAGGCTACTTCGACAGCGTTGGTGCCGGTCGGGCCGGTGAACTGAACTTTATAGTTCATGCCGCGCGGCGCCATGATGATGTCCTGGAACGCTTGCAGGAAGCGCTCTTTGGCATCGGTATACATGTCCAGGCCATGGGTTACGCCGTCGCTGGCGATGTAATCGATCAGCGGCTTTTTCAGCAGATCGTTGTTGTGGCCATAGTTCAGGGTACCGGCACCGGCCAGAAAATCGATGTAAGACTGGCCTTCGCGGTTGGTCAGGCGTGCATTCTTGGCCGTGGTGAACACGGTGGGGAATGAACGGCAATACGAACGAACTTGTGATTCAACCTGGTTAAAAATATCCATGTTGTGTCTCCAATGCTGTGAATTCAAAAGGGTTAATAGAACAATCTTGCTACAAGGGTGTTGGAGCTGAACCGGGCCACGTGTCTCAGCGACGGATGGGCCCGATGCGATACAGCTCCTCGGATTCGTGCTTGCCGCCAAAATGCTGCTCTTTGTCGAACAGGACGCTGACATCCAGCTCGGCTTCCCACTCCCGGGCTAACGACTTGAACAACCGCTGAGACGGTTCGTTATCCGGTGTAATGGTGGTTTCGAGCCAGCTGACGGTGCTCATCGAGTCGCGCCCCATCAGACTCTGGATCATTTTCTTGGCCAGGCCCTGGCCCCGCGCGGCCTCACCGACGACTACCTGCCACAAAAAGTAGGTATCCGGACTGCCCGGCTTGATATAGCCGGAAACAAACCCTACCAGTTCCCCGTCCAACTCTGCTGCTACGGCGGTATCGCCGAAATGCGTGGTCTGCAACAGGTTGCAGTACAGCGAGTTGGTGTCCAGCGGCGGGCTTTCCTCTACCAGCCTGTGAACGGCCAGACCTTCGTCGGACCGGGGTGTTCTCAATGTGATGCTCATCGTCAGTTGTTCACCTCGTTTGGCGACCCTGCGGCGGGCCGGGCTGAACGTTAATTATGTATCTAATCTTTAGTATGCGAATCATTTTAACACAGGTACGCCCCTAAAGATCAAGCAAGATGGGCGTATAGGAATGTGAAACCTTTCGCTTTCTAAAATTTAACTTGTGATGTAATGGGGAAAAAGGCTAATCTATATAGCGTCTCGAAATTGTTTCATTAGAGGACGAACCTTTTATCATGCGATATAATCTGGCCCTGATGGGCGACCAAACACCGTGGGTAAAGGACCAGACAATGAAACGAGTGGATGAAGTACTGGTGTCACTGCGCCGGATAATCCGTGCCACAGACATTCATTCGAAGCAATTGAGCAAGCACAGCGGGCTGACCTCACCCCAGTTGCTGATCCTGATGGCGATCAGCAAGCTTGGTGATGTGACCATTGGCACCGTCGCCAAGGACGTCAACCTCAGCCAGGCCACGGTGACAACCATTCTGGATCGGCTGGAAAAGCGGGATCTGGTGCGGCGGGTGCGCAGCGATGTGGACCGGCGCCGGGTCCATGCCCAGCTGACCGAGGAAGGCAAGAAAGTCGTGGAAGACGCCCCCAGCCCGTTGCAGGAGAGTTTCGTCGAGAAATTCGATCAACTGCCAGAGTGGGAGCAGACCATGCTGCTGTCGAGCGTGCAGAAGCTGGCTGAACTGATGCAGGCGTCGGATATTGACGCATCACCCGTGCTGTATGTAGGTGATGTCACTCATCATCTGACGGGCACCCAGGGGCGTTAAGTCCCTGGTCAAAACGCGCCAGCTGTCCGGACTGGTCAGCTGCCGACAGCGTAGTATTCCTCCCGGAGCAATCCGTAAAGCACCCCGAGTTCACCGTAATATCTGTCCGTTTCTTCGGTAAAGCGCAGTCCGATGCGCTCCATCACCCGGTGAGAGCGATAGTTGTCCGTCGTGGCTAAGGCCCACACGGCGGGCAATTGCAACTGTTCGAAACCGTACTGCATGACCTTGCTCGCAGCTTCCGTTGCGACACCCTTGCCCCAGTCCGGTTCCGCCACATGCCAGCCAATCTCGATATGTTCCGAAAAAGAACCGTTACCAAAGGACAGTGCTTTAAGCAGGATGATACCGGCCAGGCGGCCGTTGTTTTTCCAGCGAACCGCAAATGTCCCGGAGCCCGGCGTATGAGCCTCCCAGCGTTTGGCGCGATCGACATAGAGTTCAGTCATCAGGCCCAGATCCGGCGGGTCAGCCCAGCCAAGGGGACTGCGCACCGCCTCCGACTGGTACATCGCCTGATGCTCCAGCAAGTCGGTTTCGGGTTGGTACAGATTTAATCGAAATCGCTCGGTTTCCAGTTTCATGGCTCCGGTTTCTTCCCCTGACTCTCACGGCGCTGTTGTACCACTGCCGTGACGCTGTGTTCCATCCTGTGCATTTTTGTAAGGTGGGCTACCAATTACTCAACACTGAACTACTTTCAAAACTGAAGCATCGGAACTGAACCGGGCTTCACCTGTGATGGGGGTTATCCCCTGTATGAGGGCGGTTGGGCTGGCTACTGCCTGGCTAAAAGCCGGTGGTACCCACCGCCCCACTTTTCATTCAACGTCAGACGCTCTTGCCTCATCGGTTCGCCCGACTCTGAACGGCCTATAGCGGACGCACCGACAATTGAGTGCTGGTCAGACGGACCTGCAATCGCACGCTCTCATTGGCAGGAACCGGCAAGCTGATGCCCGCCTGATCGTTGCGATTGTTATCCCAGTGACTGAGGTCCAGAACGGCCTCAACCTCATGGCTGTTGCGATTGGTCAGCACCAGTTCCCACTGTTGTCCGCCCAGCGACTCCGTGCCGAGCGTCACCAGATCCGAAGACCCCAGTGACAGCGTGGTCCGGGTTTCCTGCTCCGGCTGATAGTGGGTTTCCAACAGCGCGACCTGCTGATCCCAGACCGCGATCTGAACCGGCCCGGCTATGCTCGGCAGCGCATCCTCGGCGCTGATCGTCATGTTCCACTGTCCGGGTAAGCTACCCTGCTGGCGGGTTGACCAGTTGAAGCGATACTGATGATCGATTTGATCCAGAGTCACCTGGTCGACCGGGATCCAGGCATGGCTGTTGGCAGGCATGCGGATGGGTTCATCAGAGCTCAGTGTCGCCTGGCCACTGCTGTCGCCCGCCTGCGGGCGGCCCACATCCGCCGATTCAGGTTCTGCCGCCATGGCGCTTCGGGCCATCATCATGACCGGCTGTTCGCGACTCTGGGCATAACTGTACCCCGGGGCTTCCAAGTCGTAATCGGCGTCATTGTGAACCACCAGTTGCTGGGACAATACCGGCGTTTCGGCGCGGTAATCGAGGCTGTAGCGCACCTCGGCAGATACCCGGCCATCGAACCAGGCGTAGGCCAGGTCGTTGGTGCGATCATCGGGCTGGTGCACCCGCAAAGACAGACTCTCTTCCTGATTCTGGCCGACAATCCAGCTCAGCCGGTCCCAGGCCGTTTTTGGCAAGGAACGACGCACACCGGCCTGAGACAGAATCAGTACATCATCACTGATGCTGACAACCGTCCAGGAGCCCGGCCACTCGGTCACCTGCACCAGCGAGCCCTCGCTGACCCAGGAGACCGTATCGGCCGATTGCCAGGTGACCTGCAGGTCGGGATCGGCCGCCGACCACCAGAAGGTTCCCGGTGACAGTTGGTCAACCGGTAATGGCAAGGGTGTCTCGGCCTGCCGCAGTGTCGCGGAGCGGGCGACCCAGCTGCCATTGCCGGTCAGGTACAGCCAGTCGGCAGCGACAGGTTCGAGGGCACTCGCCCAGGGAGTGACACTTAACAGCGCCACACTGAGCAGCCCGGTTCGACAAA
>DASSWT010000202.1:0-4207 GCA_035704555.1 Saccharospirillum sp.
GGGAGTGTTTACGCTGGTGGTATCACGCGTTCTGGGTCTGGCACCCGGAGATGTCAGCGGTCAGTTGGCGCTGGTGGCCCTGTTCGGGCTGGTGCTTGGCTGGGCGGGGTGTCTGATTGGCCTGAATCAGGAAAATCATCACCTGGCTTGCTTCCATGATGATATCGAGTGCGGCCGTACCTTGCTGATGATCGACGTCGCTCGCAATGAAGCGAGCGACGTGAAGGCGATTGTCGGGCACGTTACCCGACGCCATGCGTCGGGTGAAACCGCCTTGCCCGTCTATGCCGGAGAGTCGCAAAGCCTGGCGCTCTAGGGCGCCAGGCTTTGGTCACCTGGTAATGGTTACCCGGCAATCGGCCCAATACCGACTTTTTTGCGCACATCGGCCATCAGTGGTGCAGAGTAGTCTCGCGCTTTTTCTGCGCCGCGGGCAAGAATGGCGTCCAGCTGGGCCGGGTCGTCCATCAGTTGATTATAGGTTTCGCGCTTGTCCTTGAGCTCTTCATTCAGAAATTCAAACAACACTTTCTTCATTTCCCCCCAGGCGATGCCGTTGGCGTATTGGGTACGCATGTCGGCGATTTGCTCAGGCGAGGCAAAGGCTGAATAGATATCGAACAGGGCTGAATCGTTCGGGTCTTTCGGTTCGCCCGGCTCCAGCAAGTTGGTCTTAATCTTGTTGATCAGCTTGCGGAACTTCTTTTCGCCTTCAAACAACGGGATGGTGTTGTTATAACTCTTGGACATCTTGCGACCATCGAGGCCGGGCAGAATCATGCCGGATTCTTCGATCACTGCTTCTGGCAACGCAAAGGTATCCCCGTAGAGATAGTTAAAGCGCTGTGCAATGTCGCGGGCCATTTCGATGTGTTGGGTCTGGTCTTTGCCGACCGGAATTTTCTCGCCATTGAACATCAGAATGTCGGCGGCCATCAGAATGGGGTAGCTGAACAACCCCATGGTGATGCCCCGGTCCGGGTCGGCGTTGTCGTCGTCCAGGTTGTCCTGAACGGCGGCCTTGTAGGCGTGGGCCCGGTTCATCAGGCCTTTGGCGGTAACGGTGGTCAGCACCCAGGTCAGTTCAGTGACTTCGGGTACGTCGGTCTGGCGATAGAACGTCACCCGTTCCGGGTCGAGACCGCAGGCGAGCCAGGTGGCAGCTATGGCACGCACGGATTCGCGCACCCGTTCGGGTTCCTGGCACTTGATCAGGGCGTGGTAATCCGCCAGAAACAGAAAGGACTCGGTATTGGCATCCTGGCTGGCTTCAATGGCCGGGCGAATGGCGCCCGCGTAGTTGCCCAGGTGCGGAATGCCTGTAGTAGTAATGCCGGTCAGTACGCGCGTCTTGCTCATGGGTGTCTTCAGTCGCTTGTGGATGGCTGTTGCCGGTGGTTTGTCGGAGAAAACGGTAAGATCGGAAACCTTACCGAAAGCGGCGGGGAAAATCGAGTCACAGCGGTGGGAGCGCCCCCTGAAAAGAGGGCGCAGCAACCATCAGGTTTTCTTCTTGCTGTCTTCTTCATCTTCAACGTCGGTCAGCCAGGCCGGAATGTCTTCCTCTTCCGGGTCGTCCGATTTTTCCGGTGGCATCAGATCCTGTTTGGTCAGATGCAGCGCCATCAGCACGTTGGCGGAAACATAGATCGACGAATAGGTACCCACCGCTACACCAACTGATAGAGCCATGGCAAAACCGAAGATCAACTCGCCGCCAAAAATGCCCAGGGCTATCAGGACCAGCAAGGTTGTCAACGAGGTGATCAGTGTGCGATCCAGTGTCTCGGTCAGTGACAGGTTGATCAGATAATCGGTTTCATCGCGCCGGACCCTGCGAAAGTTCTCCCGGATCCGGTCGGCCACCACTATGGTGTCGTTCAGGGAATAGCCGATGACCGCCAGAATTGCCGCAAGCACCGTCAGGTCAAACGCCATCTGGGTAATCGAGAAAAACCCAAGCACAATGATCACATCGTGAATCAGGGCTACTACGGCCCCCACAGCGAACTTGAATTGAAAACGCAGGGCGATATAAACCATCACCATGCCAAGCGCGACCAGCATGCCAATACCGCCGTTCTCACGAAGTTCTTCGCCCACTTGCGGGCCAACGTATTCGTTGCGGCGTAATTCGACGTCATCGCGAGTCTCTGAAAGCAAGGCTAAAACATCGTTGCCCAGTTGTGGGTTGTTGTCTTCCTGCATGCGGATCAGCACATCGGTGTTGTTGCCGAAATACTGCACCACTACGTCCCGGTACCCGGCCTCGTTCAGTACATCGCGGATATTAGCCACGTCTGCGGGTTGTTCATAACCCACTTCAATCTGGGCGCCACCAGTGAAGTCGAGCCCGAAATTCAGGCCCCGAACCGCCAGTGACCCCAGTGAAATAACGAGGAGCATCAGTGATGCTATCGCCAGCACGCGACGATGGCCCATGAAGTTCAGCACTTTTAAATCAGACATAACGGGCTCCTTAAATGGGCAGCTTCTTCACCACCCGACCACCGAAGGTCAGGTTGGCCAGGGCACGCGTCAGCATGATGGCAGTGAACATAGAGGTAATGATGCCGACCGACAGCGTGACAGCGAACCCTTTGACCGGGCCGGTGCCAATGGCAAACAGGATGACTGCCACAATCAAGGTGGTCAGGTTGGCATCGAAAATGGTGGTAAAGGCGCGGTTGTAACCGCTGTCTATTGCCGCCTGGGGGGAGCGTCCATCGGCCAGCTCTTCACGAATTCGGCTGAAAATAAGCACGTTGGCATCTACCGCCATACCCACTGTCAGCACAATACCGGCAATACCTGGCAGTGTCAGGGTTGCGCCCATCATCGACAGTACCGCGACGATCAACACCAGGTTGGCGCTCAGGGCCACCGAAGCGAAGATGCCAAACACCTTGTAGTAACCCAGCATAAAGAGAATCACCAGGGCAAAACCGATCAGTACGGATTGAGTCCCTTTGCGAATGTTCTCGGCACCAAGGCTTGGGCCTACCGTGCGTTCTTCGACAAACTGCATGGGAGCAGCTAACGCACCAGCGCGCAGAAGCAGGGCAAGATCCGATGCTTCCTGTGCACTGTCGAGACCCGTGATGACGAAGCTGTTGGAAAAGGCGCCGCGAATGGTGGCCAGTGAAATAATTTCACGCTCTTCGACCGTTTCGTAAATTGGGACTGGCTCACCGTCGACTTCTTTATACCCTTCCAGAAGAGATTTCTGTTCAATGAACAGAACGCCCATGGGTACGCCAATAGAGCGCCGGGTGACCTGTCCCATGCGTGATCCACCTTCGCCATCCAGGTTTACCGAAACCTGAGGCATGCCATTTTCGTCGTAGGATACCCGGGCATCAGTCACGCTGTCGCCGGTGACAATCACCTCTGATTCCAGCATGGCAGTGCGGTTGCTATCCCGGAACGGGTAGACCTCACCCTGGCCATCGCGTGATTCCAGGCGAAACTCCAGGTTCGCGGCTTTGCCGATGATGTTTTTGGCCTGGGCGGTATCCTGCACACCGGGCAATTCAACCACGATGCGGTTGCTGCCCTGGCGCTGAACCAGGGGCTCGGAAACGCCCAGTTCATTAACCCGGTTATTCAGCGTGGTCTGGTTCTGGCTGACGGCATAGTCTTCCAGTTCTCCAATGCGTTCTTCAGTCAGCGTCAGCTTCAGGCCTGGCAGACCGCGAGATTCGATTTCCGTGGTCAGGAATTCTGGCAGATTACGGCGTAGCCAGGTGCCCGCTTCGCTTCTGAATTGCTCGTCGGCGAGCAAAACCTGAATAGAGCCATCGTCCAGTACGTCGACACCGCGATAGCGAATGTTTTCATCGCGAAAACTGGTGCGGATATTGGCGGCATAACTGTCGAGCCGGGTCTCCAGGAAGCGCTCCATATCGATTTCCAGCAGAAAGTGAACCCCGCCCGACAGGTCCAGACCCAGAGACATGGGCTGGGCACCAATGGCCGTTAGCCAGTCTGGCGTAGTGGGTGCCAGATTAAGCGCCACAATGTAGTTAGTGCCAAGGCCCTGTTGAATGGCCGCTTTGGCCTGCAGCTGGGCTTCATTGCTGTTCAGTCGAATCAGCAGTGACTGTTCATTCAGTTCAGCACCGAAATGATCAATATTGGCGTCATCGAGCAGTTGCTCGACGCGTTGCAGGGTCGTGTCGTTCATTTGAACGCCGGCTTCGGCACC
>DASSWT010000007.1:0-4598 GCA_035704555.1 Saccharospirillum sp.
AAAGGTCGAATCAAACACTGTAACGATGCGTTTGAACGCGTCAGCGGCTTTAGCCGGGATGAGCTCATCGGTCAGCCCCATAACATCATTCGCCATCCGGACATGCCCTCTGAAGCCTATGAGGTCATGTGGTCACACCTGAAAGCCAACCAACCCTGGATGGGCCTGATCAAAAACCGCTGCAAAAACGGTGACTACTACTGGGTAAATGCCTACGTTACGCCGGTGACGGACAACGGCACTGTCATTGGATACGAGTCGGTTCGTCGCGTCCCCGAACGCAGCGACGTGGAACGGGCTGAAAAACTGTACCTCAAGATCAGGAAATCCGGTTTCAAAGCTGGCCCGGCTTTGCCACCGAAGCAAATCATGGCAACGGCCCTGGTTGTACTGGCGTCACTGGGGCTATTCACAACTGGCCAGCCGACCCTGGCATACGGTCTGGTACTGGCTGGGCTGGTTGGATTGTCCGCCTGGTGGGCCCTGTCGCGCCGATCTCTGATGGCCGGGCTCAACAAGCTGTTGGGTAAATCGTTTAAACACGACCTGGCGGTTAAGAGTTACACCGATGATGTCCGCGATCTGGGCCGGTTGAAAGTCGCCATCATGAGCGAACAGGCGCACCTCGATACCGTACTGACCCGCATACAGGATGCATCGGTTCGGGCGAGCCGCGATGCGTCCGATGCGCTGAATATGGCTACCGAAGCTCAAGCTGAAATGCGCAAGCAACAGAACGAGTCCGATCAGGTGGCGGCGGCGATGAATGAGATGACGGCGACCATCAACGAGGTGTCCGATCACGTGCAGCAAACCGCCAACAAAGCGGAAGAGGCCAGTGGACTGGCCAAAGAGGGTGCCTCGGTATCACGCAAGACGCATCAGGCCATCGAACAACTGAAAACCAAAGTTGACGGCATCAGCAAAGCGGTCGGTGATCTGTCGAAGCAAACGGAAACCATCATGGGTGCCGCTCAAATCATTGAACAAATTGCAGAGCAGACTAACCTGTTGGCATTGAATGCTGCCATCGAAGCGGCACGGGCCGGGGAGTCCGGCCGGGGCTTTGCGGTTGTGGCCGATGAGGTGCGTCAATTGGCACAACGCACCCAGGGGTCGACGCAGGAGATTCACTCCATCATCGCCGAACTGAAAAACCGGGCGAAGCAGGCAATCACTGTGGCCAGTGAAGGCCAGAAAGACGCTGAAGAAGGGCTGAAGCAGGTGGCCATTTCATCCGAGAAACTCGATGGCATTGCCGCTTCGGTCGACGGTATTGCCAGCATGTCGCAGGAGATGGCGGCGGCCGTCGAAGAACAGGCTCAAGTGTCGGAGCAAATCAATCAGCAGATTGTCACCATTTCGAACCTGGCATCGAGCAATACCGATCTCTCAACTCATGCAGCCGAGCGCATTGGTCAGGTGCACCGGGTCGCACAGGATCTGGACGAGTTGGTCAACCGGTTCAAGCGATGAGTCATCGTATTGTGAAGATCGAGTATGCATGATAACTAGCAAGCACCTTATAACCTGGTTCGAATCGGTTTTAGCGGCGTCACCTGACGCCGTTATTATTTCTGACGTTCAGGGCAATATAGTTCGTGCCAGCCAGTCTGCCGAACGATTGTTTCATTACTCGCCGGGTTATCTGAATGGCATTAACGTCAGTCAACTGATGCCCCGCCCGCTGGGCAAATTACATGATGTTTTTCTGACTCATTACCGGGAAGCTGGTCAGGCCGGTATCATCGACCAGAGCCGAATCGTAACTGCGGTCGACGCGGAAGCTCAGGAATTCCCGATCCATTTAACCGTGGCCGAGACGGTGTCGGGTGACAGCACCTGGTACATCGCTTTTTGTTTGCGACCTTAGAGAGCAGCAGCAAATCGAACAGGATTTGCACCGACTGAAAATGGTGCAAAGCGCCCTGTTCGACGCGGCAGCCGACGGCATCGTCACCAGTGATGAACACGGCCTGATTCAATCGTTCAATAAGGCGGCGCAAACCTTGTTTGGCTGGTCTTCTGCGGAAGTGATCGGGCGTAATGTCTCGGTACTGATGCCCGCTGAATACGGACACCGGCACGATGGCTATATCAGAAATTATCTTGAGGGGGCCCCCGCGCGCATCATAGGCATTGGCCGTGAAGTAACGGGGCTGAGGCGCGATGGCAGCACCTTTCCCATGCATCTTTCCATAGGCGAGGCCGTCGTTGAAGGAGCCCGAACTTTCATCGGTATCTGCCACGACCTGAGTGTCCGGCAACAACTGATGAACGAGATTCACGAGGCTCGCCAGGAAGCAGAGTACCTGGAAACGCACGATGCGCTTACCGGTTACCTGACCAAGGAAGCACTGATAAAACAGTTCCCTGGCTGGATCAACGTGCATTCAGCCTGCGCGGTGCTGGCGATCTCCTATTCCCGTTTTGGCATCGTTAATCAGCGTTACGGCTATGAAGAGGGCGACCGGATATTGAAGTGGCTGGCGCACCGGCTTGAAGTGGCGTTACCAACCGGCAGCCTTTGTGCGCGAATGAGTGGTAGCCATTTGGTCGCGGTTATTCCGGGTTCAAACCACGAAAGTGTCGCCCAGACCGTACGCACTATCCTGGCGCTGATGGAAGAGCCCTATGCCACGGTCGCAGAGACAGTGCGTTTGTCCGGTCGGGCGGGCATCTGCCTTTATCCGCAGGATACCCGCAAGATCACCGAACTGATTCAATGGTCCGAAGCGGCGATGATGGAAGCCAGCACCGATATCAATATCGGATTCTATAACCCGGAGAACCACGCACGACTCACCCGCACCATGGATATCGAGCAGGCGCTGCGCTCTACCTTGCAAAACGGCCAGCTGGAAGTCTATCTGCAACCCAAGGTGGCACTGAGAACGGGCAAGCGGATTGGCTTTGAAGCCCTGGTTCGCTGGCCCCGGGGCGACAACAGTTTCGTCTCACCCGCCGAGTTTATTCCCATCGCTGAGGCAATTGGGCTGGGCAAGGAACTCGACCGCTTCATGATCAATCAGGTTGTGCATCACCAGGCGCAACGCCACCGGGAAGGCAAGCCGGTTTTGCCGATAGCGGTTAACATTACAGCCGATCATTTCTCGGACGTATCTTTGCTGAACCTGGTCAACCAGAGCCTGGATCTGTGGCAACTGTCACCGGCAGATCTGGTGCTTGAAATTACGGAAGGCAGCCTGGTCAGGCCGGATGACGAGGTGCTCGATCACTTGCGGCAGTTCAGGGAGCGAGGGGTAAGAATCGACATAGATGACTTTGGGACCGGTTATTCATCGCTGGGCTATCTGAAGAACCTGCCGGTGACGGGTCTCAAAATCGACAAAGTGTTTGTGGATGAAATACATACCGCCTCAGGGTATCAGATGATTGAGGGAATCCTGGCGATTGCCCGTTCAATGTCGCTATCGGTGACCGCTGAAGGCGTTGAACAACCCGAGCAGGTAGATGCTCTACTGAAATTGGGATGTGAGTTTGGTCAGGGGTACTGGTTTGACCGGCCGTTTCCCATGGCTGAGCTGAATGGCGATTGATACTAAACTGATTGCAGGCGGATGATTTCGTCGAGAGACCACAACACAACGTGATCGTCCAAATTCAGAAAATTTGAACGAATCAGGCCATATAGAGCCGCTCCTTACCGATCTGACCTGCTATCTTCAATGGCATGTACGACATTGTTTAGACACGCCAGCGCTAGGATGAAGATTATGTTTGATCGAATTACCCAGCCATTTTACAACCTGTCTACCCGTATTAAATTATTTGGTGGCTTCGGCCTTGTTTTAATGCTGACGTTGGGCATCGCTCTAACCGGCTACCAGAACCTTAGTCTGGTGACTGAAGAATATCAGCGACTCCGGTTGTTCGAGTCTTTGGGCGAACGTATGACCGATACCCGACTGACGGAAAAGAGTTATGAGCTGACTCGGGAAACACAGTATCTGGAAGAAGTTGAGTCTCAATTGGTTGACTTACGCCGTGAAGCGAACGCTTTGCTGGAAACGTCAATTGACCCGCGTACGATCCCGGTTATGGAAAATGTGCTGGAAGAGCTGGATCAATACGCAATCGACTTCAGGCAACTGGTCAGCGGAATTGAGAACAACGCAAGCGAAGCGCAGATGGCGGAGTACAGTGCAGCGTTGGTCACCAGCGCTGTTGATATGCAGGCAGTTATTGATGACTACATTGCCACCAGAGATGCCGAAATTGATGATACGGTTGCTCAGTCGATTCAAACCATTCTAATTGTAGCCGCTTTGGCGCTGGTGGTGGGCCTTTTGATAGCGGTGGTCATTACCTCCATGATCAGTCAGCCGCTGTCGAAGCTGGTTGACGTTATGACGGCGCTGGCAGAGGGAGACCTCGAACAGGAGCTGGTGACCCGGCGCACTGACGAAATGGGTGTGCTGATGAAAACCACCAATACGATGATTCACAGCCTTCAGGATCTGATCGGCCGACTGGGCTCGGGTATTACCCAGCTGGCGTCTGCCAGTGAGCAGATGTCGTCAGTCGCCCAGGAAAACACCCGGGTGATTACCGAGCAAAAGAATGAAACCGATCAG
>DASSWT010000017.1:0-6717 GCA_035704555.1 Saccharospirillum sp.
GCCGCCGCATCGACTGCTTGTGGCAAGTCGATGATCACCGGACCATAGGAATCGACCAGCACGTTGAACTCAGATAAGTCACCGTGAATAAGGCCTTCATTCAGCATCAGTTTTACGTAATGCATCATCAGCGCATGATCTTCCCGCGCCTGCTCCGGCGTCAGTACAACGTCGTCCAGGCGCGGAGCGACACCGCCCTCGTCGTCTGTTACCAGCTCCATGATCATCACGCCGTCGATGCAGCCAAAAGGTTCCGGCACCCGCACACCCGCAGCCGCCAGCCGGTACAGGGCATCGACTTCAGCATTCTGCCAGGTTTCTTCCTGTTGCTTGCGGCCAAAGCGCGAACCCTTTTCCATAGCGCGGGCGCGACGGGTGCTGCGCACCTTGCGCCCTTCGGTGTATGTGGCTGCTTGTTTAAAGCTGCGTTTCTTTGCGTCTTTATAGACCTTGGCGCATCGAACTTCGTCGCCACAGCGGACCACAAACACGGCCGCTTCCTTGCCACTCATTAACGCACTGATCACTTCATCAATGACGCCATCCTCAATCAGAGGTTGCAGGCGTGCGGGGGCTTTCATTCAGTTATGTTCCTCTTCCAATCCTGTATGGATGTTCCGGGCGTGTGCACTCAAAGATACTGCGCCGCGCAATGACCGCTGGCCCAGGCCCACTGGAAATTGTAGCCGCCCAGCCAGCCGGTAACGTCCAGAACCTCACCAATAAAGTAGAGCCCCGGCACCGACTTTGCCTCAAACGTTTTTGACGATACTTCGTCGGTACTGACACCGCCGCGGGTGACTTCTGCCGTACGGTAACCTTCTGTGCCTGCAGGTACCAGCCTCCAGCGGTGCAAAACCTGACCCAGTGCTTCGGTATCGGCTTTGCTCAGATTTGCCAGCGTGGTACTGCCCAGCGCCTGAACGGCCGGGTGATGGTCCAGCCAGGCCTGCACAAAACGCTTGGGGAGCAATTGCGACAGGGCGTTTTTCAGCTCCCCCTTGCGGCCCTCATTGCGCCACTGTGCCAGACAATCGGCAATGGCAACATCCGGTAAAAAGTCGATTTCGATCGACTCACCCGGCATCCAGTAATTCGAGATCTGCAGCATGGCCGGGCCGCTCAGACCCTTGTGGGTAAACAACATGGCTTCACGAAACCGGGTATCGCCACAGGACACACTGACCGGCAGCGCAACGCCAGCCAGCGATTGCGCCAATGCCAGCAGCTCACCCGAGAGTGTAAACGGCACCAGCGAAGCGTCCCGGCGCACCACCTTAAGGCCAAATTGTCCGGCAACCTGATAGCCAAAGCCCGTCGCACCCATGGTGGGAATCGACAGCCCACCGGTTGCTACAACCAGTGAAGGTGCCGCGACCAGCCCGCTGGAGGTCATCACCTGAAACCGGGTGTCGGGTTGTTCGGGCCGATGCTCAACCGACTCGACCTGGCACTGGGTGCGAATTTCAACGCCGGCTGCTTCGCACTCGGCCAGCAGTATGGCCAGAATATCCTTTGAAGACCGGTCACAGAACAGTTGCCCCAAGGTCTTTTCATGAAACGCCAGATCGTATTTCTGCACCAGTGACAAGAAGTCGTAGGGCGTATAACGCTTCAGCGCCGATACGCAAAAATGCGGGTTGTGCGAGATAAAATGGGAGGGTTCCACCTGATAATTGGTAAAATTGCACCGGCCACCGCCGGACATCAGGATTTTCTTGCCAACCTTCTTGGTATGCTCAAGCAGCAGCATACGTTTGCCCCGATGCCCCGCTGCAGCGGCGCACATCAGGCCGGCGGCACCGCCACCGATGATCAGTCCATCGTACTGCTGCATATCAGATCTGGGGTTCCCGTCGGGTCTGAAGTTTGGTTGGCACAGAGTGTATCACAGCCCGGTAGCCGAGGATGCGGCGGCCA
The DNA here is from genome assembly GCA_035704555.1 of Saccharospirillum sp. Classification (GTDB taxonomy): domain Bacteria; phylum Pseudomonadota; class Gammaproteobacteria; order Pseudomonadales; family Natronospirillaceae; genus Saccharospirillum. Next base: position 1,921 of record DASSWT010000017.1, read on the forward strand.
CGACCCAGCGGTCCCGACCGCCATCTTTGGCACCGTATAGCGCGTCGTCAGCTCGCTGAATCAGGCTGTTCAGAGAATCACCCGGCATCCAAGCTGCCACACCGGCGCTAAACGTCACCGACCCGTGCTCGAAATTACAAATGGACCATTCGGAGCGCAGCCGGGAAAGAAATGCATTCGCCTCCGCCTCAGGCCCGGGAATAATTGCCAGGAATTCCTCGCCCCCGGCCCGGCCTACCTGCCCTTTGGACGGCTCACAGCAGGCTCTCAACACCAGCGCAAACTGAACCAAGACGGTATCCCCGTAGAGATGGCCGTGCCGGTCATTGACCTTCTTGAAGTGATCCAGGTCGAGCATGATCAGTGAAAACGGCCGTTGCAGTGCCAGAGCCGCCATCACGCCCTGGTGAATGACCTTGTGGTTCAGTAAACCGGTCAGGCTGTCCTTGCGGGCCATGTCGGTCAGTCTTTTCGACAGCACATTCGCCTTGTACAGTTCCTGATGAAAGCGACGCACATGGCCGAGAATGACAACGCTCACCAGAATGGCACCGGCGGAATAGCTGAACATCAGGTCGATCAGGCGCGTCGCCGCATCCGGGTAGGGCACTATCCAGTGCGGAGCCCAAAGCTCAGCGAGCAGACAACCAACTGGAGAGATCAGCAGCAGTGCCAGCAGTCCCTTGCGCGAGCGACTTTCAGCGCTTTGCACCCCCACGGCATAGCTCACCAGCACCAGATACAGAATCAGCGTCGGCCCCTGGGAGCCGGCATTTAAAAACCAGGTGGCGGGGGCATTGATCAGCGCCAGTATCACCAGCGAAATCGTTGTCGCAAGCTGGGTCCTGTCCCGCCAGCGGCCCAGCCACCATAACCCGACCAGCACCGGTAGCGAAGCCATGTAAACGCCGACCAGCAACAATGGCGTGACTCCAAACAGACCATTAAACAGCGCCGCCGCCAACAAAAAGATGATGGCGGAAACGATCAGCATCAATTGCTGCTGTTTGAGCGTATCGGTATCGGACCCAAGCAACCACCGCACTGCACGGCGCAGGCCCAGCCTGCGTCGCCGGTCAGTTGGTTGGCTGCTTTTCGGTGAATCAGCGATCGGGGTGGTCGATGTCATCAGGCATTACTCTGGGCTTCCATTCCTGGCATGGCCTACTGCGGGACAAAGGTGTTCACAGTATGATCGTTTACCGGGCCGGTCGCAAAACCAATTACCCGTGTCGCCGGGCCTTCAGGGCTCGACTTTACCGCGCATGGCTTTGGTTTTACCGCGTTGAACCTTTTTCTCCACCCGCCGGCGTTGCGAGCCTTTGGTAGGTTTGGTGGGTCGTCTTGCCTTTTCCTGCTTTACCGCCCCGCGAATCAGGTCAGCCAGGCGTTGCAGCGCATCGTCCTTGTTTTTCTCGAAGGTACGAAACCGTTGCGCCTTAATGACGATCACGCCATCTTTGGTGATCCGGTGGTCAGACAGGGCCAGCAACCGCTCCTTATAAAAATCGGGCAAGGCGGTTCTGGGCACATCACAGCGCAGATGCACCGCTGAAGCGACTTTATTAACATTCTGGCCACCGGCTCCCTGAGCCCGAATCTGGACAATATCGATCTCCCAGTCAGCCAGTGAGACGGCATTGGAAATTTGCAGCATAGATACCTTGTGTAACTCGAGCTTCGGAGTTCGCGGTTAGCTATGTTGCCAGTCGCCCGCGACGCTGTACACAACCGTCCTCTCTCCACCACTGAGGGAGAGAGTTAGAGAGAGGGGGACGGCACAGCCGTTACTGCTGTGGTTTCGATTGGAATGCGGTGAAACCAGAAGTGAACCCTCTCCCCAGCCCTCTCCCGTGGGACGGGAGAGGGCGCCGTTTGCTGGTAAAATGTAACCAGTGCCAATCGCTCGCACCACCGCACCCAACCGTCTGCTGCGGACTACCCCATAGAGGCATCACCGGTAGCCGACGCGGGCTAGTGCCCCTCCGTCGACCCGAACTCCGAAACTTGAGTTAAACCATCGGAATCTCGGCCACTAAAAAGTCCACAGCGGCTCGTATTTTGGGAACCTGATATCGGGTCTTTTGGTACAGCAGATAGATCGCCATGCCCGGCTGCGTCGTAACTTGCAAGCCCGGAGACACCAGAACGGGGGCCAGTTCGCCGCGCGCCAGATAGGGTTTCATTACCCAGCCCGGCAGCATCAGTATGCCCTCACCCCGAACGGCACGCTCAAGTAGCCAGGGGCCCGCGTTGGAATAGGCCACTGCCGGGGCCGATACATCCTGCCAGCGGTCATCCAGTTCGCAAATCCAACGCGTTGGCCCCTGGGGCGTGCGGAAATACAGCCCTTTATGGTGTTTCAGCTCCAGCGGATGTGTTGGGGTGCCGTATCGCGCCAGATAGGCCGGTGCAGCCGCGGCTACAAAGTCGTTATTCATCAGTTTGATGGCGACGACCCGGGCGTCGGGCGCATAGCCGCCACGAATGGCGATATCGACCTCATCCCGGTCGAGCACGCTCAGTTCGTCGCTGAGCGTAATGTCCAGTTGCACGTCGGGGTAGCGCTGGGCAAACCGATCCATCAACGGTAACAGAATCCGTTCACCAAAACCCACCATGGCACTGACTCGCAAGCGGCCCATGGGCTCGGTCTGATACAGACCTACGGCTTCATGCGTTGCATCCAGCTGCGCCAGCACCTCTACGATGTCCCGGTAATAGCGCTGGCCAATCTCAGTCAAACGCACCACCCGTGTCGACCGGGTCAGCAGGGTGGCACCAAGATGCGCCTCCAGGTCCGCCACCCGGCGCGAGAGCGACGAGGGTGGCACTTTAAAATGCTCGGCGGCTCGCGAGAAGCTGCTCGTTTCAGCCACTTTCACGAAGTATTTAATGGCTCTTAACTGGTCCATAACACCGACACGGCCTTTACTATTGCCTTTATGACAATAAATATTCGCCTATTTGGTGCTTTTTGTCATTACAAAGAGCGCAATAATAGGAGCAGAGACTGAATTCACCATCAATCAACACAGCGAGCTGACATCATGAGCACTTTTACCGCCATTAATCTGATCAAACGGCCTTCCGGTCCCATCGGCCCCGACCTGTTCGAGGTCGTCCAAAAACCCGTACCAACCCCTGGCGACGGCGAGTTTCTGATTCGGCAGACACACATGTCGCTGGACCCGGCCATGCTGGGCTGGATGTCGCCGGATACGGAAAGCTATATACCTCCGGTCAAGCTCGGCAGCGTGATGCGCTCGTCGGGTCTGGGCGAGGTTATTGAATCGAACCACCCTGACTTTTCAGTCGGCGACCGGGTTATGGGTATGTTTGGCTGGCAGGAGCTGGCCATCAGCAATGGTCAGGGGGTTAACAAGGTAGACGCATCATTGCCCGCCGACATGCTGCTGTCGATCTTTGCCCTGCCCGGTCTGACCGCGACCCAGGGGCTGTTCAACATTGGCAAACCCCAGGCCGGTGAAACCCTGGTCGTCTCGGGCGCGGCAGGGTCGGTGGGTTCTATTGTCGGGCAACTGGCAAAAGCCGATGGGTTGAAGGTGATTGGCGTGGTCGGCAGCGAGGAAAAAGCTGACTGGATCGTGAATGACCTGGGCTTCGACGGTGCCGTGAATTACAAAACCGATGATCTGGGCGCCAAACTCGACGCCCTGGTGCCCGACGGCATCGACCTCTATTTTGAAAATACCGGCGGCCCGATCCAGCACCGGGTGTTTGAACGCATGAATGCCCATGGGCGCATCATCGTCTGCGGCATGATCGCCGATTACACGGCACGTGAACCCAGCCCCGGCCCGAACTGGATGAACATCATCAAAAAACGCCTGCTGATTCAGGGCTTCACCATGCCCGACCACCTGCACCAGGCACCGCAGCTGCTGGAAAAACTGACGCCTTATGTTCAGCAGGGCAAGATCAAATACCGGGCTCACACCCTGGAGGGGCTGGAATCCGCCATGACCGGTTTGAACCTGTTTTTCACCGGTGAAAATGAAGGCAAGCTCATCGTCAAACTGTAACCGTCAAACCCGCTCAGGAGCCCGCATAGCGCGAGCTCCGCTGATTAACGGGCATTGGCCAGGGCTTCTGTCGCCAGCCCAACAAAGGATTCGTAAGCCGAGGTTGCGCCGCTGATCGCATCAACGCCTTCCGGAACGCCCTGCTCGATCAGCATCTGCTCGTAAGCCGGGTAACTGGAAAGCTGCGTCACCCCTCCGCTGACCCGGCGCCAACGCTCGGCATAATTCATATCCGCCGATTTGCGGAAGTTAACTGCTCCGTCTTCGTCACGTGCCAGTTCATCGAAGTAGACACCGGCAATACGGCTTCCTTTAACAGTGATTTCGATGATTCCGAAGTAACCGCGACTGTCGGGTTCGGCCTCTGCGTAATAACTGCCATCGCGATAGCGAACGCCTGGATCCACCGTATCGATGGCTGGCCGCTCGCTAGCGTTAACCTCTGGCTCACTTGCAGACTGACGCAATGCCTCCGGGTCCACATCGGCCCCTTCCAGATAGCCAATCAGAAAATCATCCAGCAAGGCTTCGGCGTTCGCACTATGAGGCCGGCCATTGCCTTTATCGACCCAGCCTTCCGTTGACGGAAATCCGGGCAATGCTCTTCCAGAAAGGCAACGGTCACGGCGCCCTGCACGGAAAAATAATGGGCTGTGATATCGAAACGGGGCTGCTTCCCGGCAATATCCTGAAGCTCGTCCAGGTAGTAGGAGCGATACTCATCCTGAGACAGATAAAACAAATGCACTGA
>DASSWT010000043.1:0-19441 GCA_035704555.1 Saccharospirillum sp.
CATTCCGCCAATCTCCGTTAATAATCCTCCCTCGTTTTGTATTTTCAGTTCGACTCTGTCTCTGCCGGACCAATCCTGCTTGACTCACCTTGATGGCTATGGTGCTATTACCCGATTAAAACGATCGTTTGAAACGGATGATAGGTTTCGCTATGACGCAGACATACCCCGCCTTGTTCACGCCCCTTGATGTGGGCCCTTTTACTCTGAAGAACCGGTTTTTGATGGGTTCAATGCACACCGGTCTGGAAGAAGCTAAACAGGGTTTTGAACGCCTGGCCGCGTTTTATGCCGAGCGTGCACGCGGCGGTGTGGCGCTGATCGTTACCGGAGGCATTTCTCCGAACGATGAAGGTCTGACGTTCCCCGGTGCGGCCAAGCTTACCAGCGAGCGGGAAGCGGAATCACACCAACTGATCACCCGCGCAGTGCACGCTGAAGGTGGCCGTATTTGCCTGCAGATACTGCATACCGGTCGCTATGCCTACGTTCCAAACAGTGTGTCTGCGTCGCCTCTGCAAGCGCCGATTAGCCCGTTCAAGCCGCGTGAGCTCACGCCCGAGGATATTGAGCAAACCATTACCGATTTTGCCCGCTGTGCCCGCCTGGCGCAGCAAGCCGGCTATGACGGTGTCGAGGTGATGGGCTCCGAAGGGTATCTGATCAATCAGTTCACAACCCTACGCACCAATCATCGTGACGATGAATGGGGTGGCGATATCCAGCACCGGATCACCCTGGCTGAGCGCATTGTTCAGGCTGTACGGGCTGAGTGCGGCGACGATTTTCTGGTCGTTTACCGGCTGTCGATGATTGACCTGGTAGAAGATGGCAACACCTGGGACGAAATCGTTCTCCAGGCCAAGCGATTACAGGCGGCAGGGGTTAACTTGCTTAATACCGGTATCGGCTGGCATGAAGCCCGGGTTCCTACCATTGCGACCTCGGTGCCCCGGGCCGCTTTTGCGAGCGTCACGGAACGGATTCGTAAGGAAGTCAGCATTCCCGTCGTGGCCTGCAACCGCATCAACACCCCTGACGTCGCTGAGACCATCGTCTCCTCAGGGCAGGCTGATATGGTGTCGATGGCGCGGCCGTTTTTGGCGGACGCCGACTTCGTTAACAAAGCAGAGCAGGGCGATGCCGACGCCATCAATACCTGCATCGCCTGCAATCAGGCCTGTCTTGATCATGTTTTTGAAATGAAACCGGCTTCCTGCCTGGTGAACCCGCGCGCCTGTCGCGAGACTGAGCTGAACTACCTTCCGGTTACTGAAGCGCGGAAGATTGCGGTTGTCGGGGCTGGTCCTGGTGGGCTGGCGGCAGCTACCGTCGCTGCACAGCGGGGTCACAAGGTTACCTTGTTTGATGAACACGACGACATTGGCGGGCAATTTAACCTGGCGAAGCGGATACCCGGTAAAGAGGAGTTCTATGAAACCCTGCGTTATTACCGGGTTCAACTGGAGCGCAATAACGTCGTCCTGAAACTGGGCAAGCGGGTTGTCGAAGATGACCTGGTCGATTTTGACGAGGTGGTGATTGCCACCGGCATCGTGCCGCGTACGCCGGGCATTGCCGGTATCGATCACCCCATGGTGGTGTCCTATACCGATCTGGTCAGTGGTGCCGTGGCACCAGGCCAGCGCGTTGCGGTAGTGGGTGCCGGTGGTATTGGCTTTGATGTCAGTGAGGTGCTGATACACGGCGGCCAGTCTCCGAGCCTTGATATCGAAGCCTTTACGCGTGAATGGGGCGTTGACCTAAGCGTGTCCGGCCGTGGCGGACTGGTGAAGGCCCAACCGGAGCCCAGCCCGAGAGAGGTCTGGCTGCTGCAGCGCAAGTCCAGCAAAATGGGCAAGAACCTGGGCAAGACCACTGGCTGGATTCACCGGGCAACCCTACAAGCCAAGGGCGTGCACTTTGTCACCGGTGTGGAATACCAGCGCATCGATGATGAGGGTCTGCACATTCAGGTTGATGGCGAATACCAGTGCTTGCCGGTGGATCAGGTGGTTATTTGTGCAGGGCAGGAATCACGCCTGGAGCTGTTCGAAGCCCTCGCACAGCGTGGCATCGAAGCGCACCGGGTAGGCGGCGCGATGCAGGCAGGTGAACTGGATGCCAAGCGCGCCATCCGGCAAGGATCGGAGCTGGCTGCAGCGCTTTAATACCTCCAGCGCGGACGTGAACCAGCGGTATCCTAGCTGCTTGTTCACGTCCATAACATTGTAAACCCGCCTCAATACCCCGTCGAATCGACACTTTTTCCACTACATTGGTCACACTCTGATGTTTTGGCCTTCTCCGAGCCATCCAATTGACGATCAGGTCACACTTATAGTGACTGTCAGGGGTTAGACTTGTGCGTCTGGGGTCACTCTCTTAAATCGCGTATGCTATGCATGCATGCGATTATGAATCTCAGAGGTACGCCTGACAGGCAAGGGTCTTTTGATGGCGACCTAGCTAACATTCGGGCTGCGTTCGGATGGTATGGGGATGGATAGAGGTAAGGTATGGCATATCGCAACAGCAAAGAACTGATCGAAGCGGTCTTTTTCTTTGGGCGCAAAGGCATCACCAAAGAAATGCGTTATACCGAATTCGAAGCCGTGCTGGATGGCGTGGTCGGCATGACCGGCCTGTCATCGCGCGAGGTTCAGGCTGCCTATCTGAAAATCACCCCCAGCCTTGAAGTGCACAGCGTGGTCCTGTTTTTAATTGAATTCGATGATCGGGGCTTTGCCGACCAGGACTGGAACATTCCGCTGCGCCACCTGGCCGATACCGCAGGCCCCGGGCCGGACCTTGGCCAGGGGCCGATTCGTCTGGCCTGTCGCAGCCAGTGTTCGGTTTCCTGGTATCAGCGCGAACTCTGGGAGCCGAAAATACGCGATGGTCTGAACCACTTCCAACTGATTCACGAGGCGGTAAAACGCAACAAACTGGGCATCATCACCGAGGATGAGCCACCGGCACCCAGAGCCGCGCCCACCGCCAGGGCACCGGCCGACCCGCCGACGATCAGTGAGCAGGTAGAAGACGTTGGTGACTTCGAAGATCTGCCGGTCATTTCCGACCAGGTAGACCCTCAGGTAATGACCGGGTACAGCGAAGCGGATCTGAAAGCGGAGCTGGCGAAACAGGCCCGGGACTACCAGGAAAAACTGGCCTTGCTGACCCGGCGCCAGAAACAGCGCATTCACGGTCTGGAAGAACAACACAAGGAAGAGGTGGAGCAGGTTAAACGGGCGATGCGCAACGAAGCCCAGACCTATCGCAACCGCATTCAGGAGTTGGAACAGCAAACCAACCAGTCCAGTGTACTCGGCGATAAACTCCAGAGCAGCTTTCGTAAGCTGGAACGGGATAATCTGGTGCTGCAGGAGCAGTTCGATACCCTGAAAGAGCGGCATGATGAACTCAAAGCCGAGCACCTGGCGGCGCTGCACTCCCAGCAGTCTTCTACGGCCGATGAACAAGACAAAGTCGTTGCCCTGAAAGAAGCGCTGACCGAAAAGAATTTCGAGATCGATGAACAAAAAGAAGCACTGCGTAAGGCAGAAGCCCAAATTCAGGCGCTGACCGAGCAGGTAAGCGAACTTGAACAGAGTGAAGAGACCAACGACGACCTGATGGATCGCCTCGACGGGCTCGACCTGGTGTTTGTGGCCTACCACCCCGGCGCCGGACACATCAGCATGCCGTCACGGCAACTGGCGGACTATCTTGAGCGGCCCATGGCCTTTGCCGCCCAAAAATGCGGTGTGACGCTGGAGCAGTACAAAGCCTGGCTGATTCACTATGACAGCCCCGAATGCGATGAGTGCGGCGTGCCGGTCAAGCGGGTCGACCAGCCCAGTGATTTTGAGCCGGGAACGCACAATTTCTGTTCCCGCCACCGGGTGGTGTCCGGCAATGTCACGGCCTTTCGCAAATCCAGTTGAGCCAGATCACCGACCCTGAAGTCGCCAGATCGCCCGACGTTGCGCGCCTGCCCATGGCGCCAGAACAACTAAGCGTTGACCGAACCCCCTGGTCAACCGACCCGCAGGTGTTCACGGTCCGTGGCGATCGATTGCACCCCGTTATCTCCGGAAACAAATGGTTCAAGCTGCGCGCCTGGCTGCTGCAGGCCCGAAACGAGGGTGTCCGGCACCTGGTGTCGGTTGGTGGGCCTTATTCCAACCATTTGCACGCCCTGGCTTACGCAGGTCACGCACTGGGTATCGCTACCAAAGCCTGGGTCAGGGGGCCGGAACCTGACACCTGGTCGCCGACGCTGGTCGATTGCCAGCGCTGGGGCATGGACCTGTCTTTCGTTAACCGCGAGCACTACCTGGAGCGTGACACCGCTGACTTCGCAGCTTGGGCATGTCGGGGGCTGGTTCGTTCCCTGTTCATTCCCGAAGGCGGCTGGTCGGCTGAGGCCATTGATGGCTCCAGTGCCTGGTGGCGCCTGGCTGGGCCGGATCTGGACGCACTGATTTGTCCGGTTGGGTCCGGAACCACACTGGCCGGTCTGGTCCGGTCGGCTCCAGAGTCCACCCGGGTCATTGGGATGCCGGTGTATCGCGATCCGGATCAATACGTGTCATTAACCGAAAAACTGGCCACCGTCGGCGTCACAGCAGATCAATACGAACTCTGGACAGGCTTTGCCGGCAGAGGCTTTGGCCGGGTAACTGCAGAGCAAACGACCTTTATGGCTGAGTTTGAACAGCGCGAAGGCATTGCGCTCGACCCGGTATACACCGGTAAAACCTTTTGGGCTCTGCAACAGCGGCTGCATGCAGAGCCAGGTCTGCGCCATCAACGCATAGGGATTCTGCACACGGGCGGCTTGCAGGGACGGCGCAGCTAGACTGCGCTGTGGTACACTGCGCGTTTTTAAACCGCAGGTAGCAGGCTCGATGGCAAAAATTAACTGGTTCCCGGGGCACATGAACAAGGCCCGGCGACAAATCAAAGAAATCATGCCCGCCATCGACGTGGTGATCGAGGTGCTGGACGCTCGCCTGCCAAAATCGAGCATGAACCCGGTGATCGCCAAAGCACGCGGCGACAAACCCGTGGTGCGTCTGCTCAGCAAAGACGACCTGGCCGACCCGGACGTCACGGAGGCCTGGCGCCGCTACTACAGCGATGACGTCAATATGACCGTCCTGCCCATCGTGATGACCGACCGCCGCCAACTCGCCCGAATACCCGACCTGTGCCGCAAGCTGGCGCCCTACCGGGGCGGTATTGGCAAACCGGTGCGTGCCGTGGTGGTTGGCATTCCCAATGTCGGTAAATCGACTCTAATCAACGGCCTGGTAGGGCGTCGTATCGCCAAAGTCGGCGATGAACCGGCAGTCACCCGCCGCCAGCAACGCATTCAGATCGCCGACGATTTCACCCTGATGGACACCCCGGGCATCATGTGGCCGTCACCGGAATCGGAAGTCGGCGGCTATCGCCTGGCCGCCTCAGGAGCGATTCGTGATACCGCCGTCGAATACGAAGACATTGCCCTGTTCGCGGTCGATTACCTGATGCAGCGCTATCCCGAACGGCTGATAGAACGGTACAAGTTAGAGAGTATTCCGGACGGTGCGATGGAATGCATGGAAGCCATCGCCCGCAAACGTGCCTGCATCAAAGGCCGTGAAGTAGACTGGCATAAGGTCAGTGAAATCATTCTGAAGGAAATGCGCAGTGGCGTGCTGGGCCGAATCAGCCTGGAAGAACCTGACCGGGATGTGCCTTATCGCGAGCTGGATGTGGATCCGCATGCGATCTGAAGTCTCATTGCTAATACAGTCTCGGAATTTGCAACCAGCTGAGTGACAGGTGCCGGGTATGCCGATCCGGGGAAGTCCGCAACATGGACTAAAACGCCGGGAGCGTTTTAGCATGAGCGCAGCGAGCCCGAAGGGTGAATCCCATGGAGGGGATTCATATCATGCGGTCTAGGCCCCATGGAAGGGTTTACGCCGACCCCGGATAGGCACACCCGGTGGCTTGCACGGGCTCCTGGCAATACAACGAAACTGAACACCAAAACCTGAATTAGCCGGTCAATCTTTGGCGCCTAGCCCCATCATCGCCCTAATGTGTTGTTCAGCCGAGGCCGCCAGGGCCTTGAGGTGATAGCCGCCTTCCAGCATCGACACCACGCGTCCCGAACACAGCTGCTCGGCCTGTTCCATAATCACCCGGGTGATCCAGTAGTAATCTTCCGTTTGCCAGTTCAACTGACCCATGGGGTCGAGTGTGTGGGCATCGAAGCCCGCGGAGATGAAGATCATTTCGGGTTGGTGGGCCTGCAGGGCGGGCTTCCAGCGCGCCTCCCAGTCGTCCTTCACGTCATCAATGGTGGCGAAGGCGACCTGAGGGGTCAGAATGATATGTGGGTGTTCACTTTGCCAGTGGGTATTGGGGTAGAAGGGGTATTGAAAGCTGCTGCACACCAGCACATCGGGTTCGTCGGTAAAGGCTTCGATGGTACCGTTGCACTGGTGGACATCAAAATCGATAATCGCCACGCGTTTCAACCCATGATGCTGACGGGCGTGTTGGGCGGCAACCGCAATGTTATTGAAAAAGCAGAAGCCCATGGTGGCGGCGGGTTCGGCATGGTGGCCGGGCGGGCGCACCGCGCAAAAGGCCCGCTGGTAGTGCCCTGCCATGATGTCATCGACCGCCTGAATGCCGGCTCCGGCGGCGCGGTAACTCGCCTCCCAGGTGTAGGGGCCCATCAGCGTATCCGGGTCTGCCTGGATCAGTCCGTGTGACGGGCTGACTCGCTCAAGTTGTTCAACGTAAATCGGGTGATGTACTCGCAGTACGGCCTCTTTGCTGGCCAGGGGCGCTTCGCGGTGATCCATTTTCTGGCTCAAACCGCTGGCTTCCAGCTGATTGAGAATGGCATCCAGACGCAGGGGCGACTCGGGATGGTCGTCTCCCATATCGTGCAGGTGGTAAACCGCGTGATGGAGTAAGGCTGTTGGAATCATCAGGCATCACCGTTGAAAGGCCAGGCAGTATACGACTACATTAGGCGAGGGGCCACCGCGTACCCCGCCCAAACCCCTTCTACTTTGGTGTAAGCATGCCTGACCTGAGCAATTTCTTTCAACCCAAAAGCATCGCCGTGATCGGGGCCTCGGAGCGGGAAGGCAGCATGGGGGCGGTGGTGATGCAGAACCTTCGTCAGGGCGAGTATCCGCATCCGTTATTTGCGGTGAACATCAAAGGCTACAAGAAAGTGTTCGGATATCCGGCCTATCGTTATGTCCGCGATATCCCCGAGCCGGTCGACCTCGCTGTTATTTGCCTGCCCCCCGAATCATTGATGAGAGTCCTGCGCCAGTTGGGCCGTGTGGGTATTCGGGCAGCCATCCTGCTCACCGGCGGTTTGTCGCGCAGGCTGTCACTCGGAAATGAACGCAACGAGCGAATTTTACGCCTGGCCCGGGAGTTGAACATTCGTATTCTGGGGCCTAACTGCCTGGGTGTTCTGGTGCCGGAGCAGCATTTGAACGCCAGTTTTGCACACCTGAATGCGCTGCCCGGTCAGTCGGCTTATGTCGGCCATTCAGCGTCACTGGGCTCGGCCTTGCTCGACTGGGCCGGGGCCAGAGGCATTGGCTTTTCCCACTTTCTGACAGTGGGGGCGAGTGCCGATCTGCGCATTTCCGACATTGTCGATCATTTGTCGACCGACCGTCGGGTGCGCTCCATTCTGATTCACCTGGAACACATCCGGGATGCCAACCGGCTGCTGATTGCCATGCGAGCCGCCGCCCGGTCCAAGAAAGTACTGGCGATTCGAACCCAGGCCCGGCGCAGCGTGCCCCCGGGCCTGGTGGACCGGCGACCGGTGGATGACGAATATTTTAACCGCGCCGGTGTGCTTCAGGTCGACAGTGCCGATGGTCTGTTCAGTGGGCTGGAGGTGCTGTCCCGCGCGCGACCGCTGCACCGGGCGAATCTGGCTATCGTCAGTAATGGTCTGGGCACCGCCATGCTCGCCAGTCAGCAACTCCAGGCGTTGGGCGGGGAACTGGCCAATATTGAGGATCACAAGTCGCAGCTGACAACGCTCTGGTACGCTGAGGAGACCGGTTACAACCCAGCCATATTGCCACCAGAATCGAACGGGCAGGATTATCTGGATGTGCTGAAAGTGCTTGAGCGGGACCCGGCGATTGGCGGCATCCTCGTCATTCACAGCCCGAACCAGCGGTCAGACAGTACCGAAGTGGCCCGTCTGCTGCAGCCTTACATCAAACGCAGCCGACGCATGTTTCTGACCTGTTTCATGGGCGGTGTCAGCATTGTTGAAGCCCGCAAACAATTCGACAAGGCCGGTTTGCTGAATTTTGATTCACCCAACGATGCGGTAGAGGCGTTCTTCACCGTGGCCCGCCACGAAAAAGCCCAGGAGCGACTGCGGGAAACCCCGAGTTCCACGGCTCTCGGTTTCACCCCGGATCGTCAGCAGGGCCAGGATTTGTTCCGGCAAATCAATGACCAGAACCGGCGTTACTTTACCTGGGCCGAAGCCAGGGCACTGATGCGACTCTACGGTTTTACGCTGGTAGACAGCACCTTCGGTGTCGATTTCGACCAGGTAGTACAGCGCCTTACCCCGCGCTATTTTCCAGCCTCACTGAGGCTGGTACACGAAGCCTATTGCTACCCCTTCGCCTATAACGAAGCGCCCTCAGAGCGCTGGCGCGGGGTACGCATCGAACTGGCTGACGAGGCGGCATTGCGAGACGCCCAGCAATCACTGGCCGCCGAGAAAGCCGAGCAGTTTCCGCACAGCCGCACCCTGGGCTGGGGTGTGCAGCCGATGCGCCGCAAGATCGATCACCTTCAGTTCAGCCTGGGCATGACCCGCGATGACGATTACGGCCCCTTGATCATCTTTGGCGAAGGCGGTTCCCGGGCGGATATGCTGGCCGACCGTCAGGTGGCCTTACCGCCATTGAACAGTTCGCTGGCCCGGCAGATGATCATGCGTTCGCACGGCTACCAGGTACTGGCCGAACGCAGCGACGACCTGGAGCGGGACCTCGCCCAGCTGGTGCGGGCGTTGAAGGCCCTGTCGCAGATGGTAATCGACTGGCCGCAGCTGGCCGGGCTGGAAGCTAACGTTCTGTTGCAACCGGGTGAGGGCCTGCTGGTGATTGGCGTGGCCGCTTGCATCGGTGACCCGCAACGCCCCGCACTGAATCCATACCCCAGTGAACTGATTGAGACCGTTACCCTGAAGAATAAGCAGTCTGTTATCCTGAGGCCCATTCGGGGGGAGGATGAGCCCCAGCTGAAAGCGTTTTACGGTCGTTTTGATGCCGAATCACTGCGCTTGCGCTTTTTTGGCAGCCGGCTGCATTTCGAACACCGGGAACTGGCCACCCTGTGTCAGATCGATTACCGCCGTGAAATGGTCTTTGTGGCATTGTCGAAGCGCACAATTGTGGGTGAAATGCGGCTCTGGACCGACGTCAACACCAATGAGATGGAGTTTGCCATCATGGTCGAGTCGGCGTTTCAGGGAACGGGTCTTGGCAGTCAGCTGATGCAAAAAACGCTGGACTATGCGGCCTCACAAAAGGTGGATCGTATCGTGGCCGATGTATTGCCCGAGAATACCCCCATGCTGAAGCTGGGGCGCCGTTTCGGCTTCAAGGCCCACCATGAGCAGGACGGCACGGTTCGGCTGATATTAACTTTGAATGTACCCGAGGGTCAGCGTTGAGGCGCCGAGCTTTGGGTTAATGTGACAACAGAGGCAAGCGAGTGTTATACGAACTGGGGCACCACAGTATTGAATTGCCCGGCAACGCGCCGGCACCGGCGCCCACCGATCGGCTGATGTTATGGCTGGGTGAAGACCTGGTCCTGAACGGCGACAGCCACATTCACCAGCGCCGGGATTGCCGGCTCGACTGGCACCAGGAAGAATTTGTCGGCCTGCTGGACGGTCACGGGTACTACACCGCTCGGCTGCGATCAGACAGCGGGGTAAGAACCCAGACGCTGCGTGAGGTGGCGACCGTCAGTGAAACCGCCTTTATGCTGGCCGCCCGGGCCCGGGGCCTGCTCGACTGGCGCCGCCAGCACCGTTATTGCGGTCAATGCGGCCAACCCACTCAGGCACTGGCCGGAGAGCCGGCCATGGTGTGCGAGCCCTGCCGGCTGAGATTTTACCCGCGGGTCAGCCCCTGCATTATTGTGCTGATTACCCGCGGCTCAGAGGTTCTGCTGGCCCAGGGCGTGCGCAACCGGTCGCGCGGCTGGTACAGCACACTGGCCGGGTTTATAGAGACCGGTGAGTCGGCTGAACACGCTGTGCATCGTGAGGTTCGGGAGGAGGTAGGGGTCGAAGTGACCAATCTGCGCTATCAGGGTAGCCAGACCTGGCCGTTCCCGCACCAGTTGATGCTGGGTTACTGGGCCGATTATGCCGGAGGGGATATCCGACTTCAGGAAAACGAAATTGCCGATGCCGGCTGGTTTTCACTGGAGGATCTGCCCACGGTACCACCCGGGTTTTCAATCGCCGGGTGGTTGATCAACCGCTACCGCCAGGCCTGGCAGGCGGGAACGGTCTGATTTGGCAACACAGGTTTTGCGCTCTGGTGATTACTTGTCGCCCTTAGCGTCGTTGTGCAGGCCCCGATAGACCACATAACCCCAGATGCCCATAAAGCCAAACATAAGGCCGACGGTCAGCAGGCTGGCGAATACAACAGTGTCCATATACATGATCAGACTCCTCTGTGCTGATTGTTTGAGATCAGTATAGGGAGTCGTGTTGGGTGGGGGCTTGACGTCAGTCAGGGAAAACAGCCCGGACACTTGATCTGTGTCAATTGTCCGGGTCGGGCAGCCTATTCAGGCGCTGATGCCGAGTTCAATGCGTTCGCGTTCGGCCAGGCTGGCCAGGCGGGTCAGCGCTGTAAAATCCTCGATGACCACATCTTTGGCACTGTCGCTCTCACCCAGAATACCCTGCTTCTGGAAGCGGGTGAAAACCCGGCTGACGGTTTCCACGGCCATACCCAGGTAATTGGCGATATCACCGCGCGACATGGTCAGACGGAAGCTGGTGCCTGAATAACCGCGGCGCTTGTAGCGCGCCGCCAGGTTCAGCAGGAAAGAGGCCAGGCGTTCCTCAGAGCTCTTTTTGCTCAACAGCAACATCATTTGCTGTTCCTCGCGCAGTTCCTTGCCCATCAGCCGCATTAAATGCCGGCGCAGCTCGGGCATCTGGCCAGAAAGGTCGTCGAGCCGGTCGACCGGTATCTCACAAATATTGGAGGTTTCCAGTGCCCGGGCGGTAGCGGAGTAGCTGACTGCGTCGTAGCTGTCTAACCCAACCAGCTCACTGGCCAGGTGAAAACCGGTGATTTGCTCTTCACCGTCCTGGGTCAGGGTATAGGTTTTGATCGTACCGGTGCGCACCGCAAAAATGGAATGAAAGGCCTCACCCTGATGAAACAGGATGTCACCTTTCTGGACCGGTCGTCCGCGCCGGATAATCGAATCCAGCTGGTCCATTTCCTGGCCGTTGAGCGCCAGCGGAAGGCACAGGGGGTGCAGGCTGCAGGTGTTGCAATGGGTGTTCAGCTTCACAGTGTGCTCACTCCAGGCTTGCGAATGCGAACGAGTCCGGTCGGACTCGTTTTGTCTAAGGTCCATGGTAGCTGAAACAAACTTCATTTCCAGCCCAGCGCACCAAAACAGAGATTCTGGCTTCAGTGTTCGCTGTCAGGAACCCAGGTATTGACCGAGGTTTGAGCCATGGGGCTGAACTCGCCGCCCTCACTGACCGGCGCCAGGGGGATGCCGGTCGCCTGCAGCGAGACAAAATCATGCAGGGAGCGGTCTGCCAGCTGCGACGGGGCAACGTTTTGAATCGCCCGGAAAATGTTTTCGACCCGACCCGGAAATTCTTTCTCCCAGCCCCGCAACATGGCCTTGATCGCCTGGCGCTGCAGATTCTCCTGGGAACCGCACAGGTTGCAGGGGATGATCGGGAACTGCTTGAAGGACGCATAGCGTTCGATGTCCGCCTCCCGGCAATAGGCCAGCGGCCGAATCAGCACGTTGGTGGCGCTGTCGCTCAGCAACTTGGGCGGCATAGCTTTGAGTTTGCCACCATGGAACATGTTCAAAAACAGGGTTTCCATGATGTCATCACGGTGATGGCCCATGGCAACCTTGGTGGCGCCGATCTGATCGGCAAAGGCATAAATGGTGCCCCGGCGCAGGCGCGAGCAGATCCCACAGGTGGTTTTACCTTCTGGTACCATGTCTTGCACGATGCTGTAGGTATCACGCTCGAGAATGTGGAACGGCACGCCCCGCTGTTTCAGGTAATTGGGCAGAATCTCCTCGGGAAACCCGGGCTGTTTCTGATCCAGGTTCACCGCGACCAGCTCGAAATTCACCGGAGCGCTGCGCTGCAGGCTGATCAGGATTTCCAGCATGGTGTAGGAATCTTTTCCGCCCGACAGGCACACCATCACCTTGTCGCCCTCTTCAATCATATTGAAGTCGGCAATGGCGCGACCGGTTTCACGGCGCAACCGTTTCTGCACCTTGTTGAACTCGGTTTTGGCCTTCTTCTCTGCGGTCACAGACGGCGATTCTGCAGCGGGTTCGAGAGGCTCGGCGGCGTCTGTCGGGTGATTTGACGTGAGGGTCATGCCTGAATCCATACCTGTGTAGCTGTAGCAACAATGCGGGCGCGTGTTCTACCACCTACGCCGGTGAGGAACAAGCCTTGCGGTAAAAAAGTCAGCTTAAATTACCGTAGTGATCATTTGCCTTCATACGCCAGCAGGGTAAAGGTAGGAATACCGGCTTCTCCCAATATCTCGACACCACCCATATCCGGTAGGTCTACCACCGCCGCGGCTTCGACCACGCTGGCACCCTGGCTCTGAATCAGGGTTGAGGCGGCCAGCGCCGACCCGCCGGTCGCGATCAGGTCGTCAAAAATCAGTACCCGGTCGCCGTCGCCACAGCTGCCTTTTTGCATTTCCAGGCTGCGGGCGCCGTGGGGCAGGGTAAAATGCTCGCTGGCTACCTGTCCGGGCAGCTTACCGCCCTTGCGCACCAGAATAATGGGCAGGTTCAGCTGGTAGGCGATGATGCTGCCCAGGATAAAACCCCGGGCTTCCAGTGCGGCGACGTGGGTGATGTCCGCCTCCAGGTAGCGCTCGACAAAGGCGTGGGCGCATAGATGCAGGGCCCGGTTATCGTTGAACAGCGGGGTCAGGTCGCGAAAGGTGATACCGGCTTCGGGCCAGTCCGGGTAGCTCTTGATCCGGTTTTTCAGGGTGATCTGGTCAAAACGCATGATTGATTCTCCGGGTCGGTTTGCAAACAGGCCGTTTGAACTTGTCAATAATGAGTCTAGCAGACTCCGCGCCGGGCCCTGATCAGTTCTGGCAGGGTGCGGTGCAGCAGGGCATCAATGTCCGGGTGTCGGCTGTGATCCGACAGGGCACGCGGATAGCCGGGCGCCTGGCGGTCGTCGCGCAGGTGTTGCCAGGGTGTGGTGGAGGCGATGAACCGTTCTGCAAAGTCCGGGCTGATCGCCAGGCAGCCGTTCAGGATGACGTCCAGATAGGTTTGCAGGATGGGGCGTTCGGGAATCGGGTCATCCACCCGGGTGCCTACATAGGCCCACAATGGCCGATGAGTCGGCAGCTGGGTATCGCCAAGGTTCTCGACCTGACTCCAGTCGATGCGAATGCGGTCGTAGCCGCGTTCACGCTGATCAAAGCGGGCCAGGTTGTCATCATCGACCGCAAAAACGACCCCATTGCAGCGTGCCTGGGCATCCTGATGCGCGCCAAGGGCGGTCGCGCCATAGTCCGGTACCGGAACCGACCAGCGCCGTGCAATACCGCTGACGTCTACGGCATAGGCCTGGCTACTAACACCGGTCCGGCTGCGGCTGTCGGCACAGATCAGACTGCCGTAGCCAAAGATGTACTGCATAGTGGTCCTCCTGGTGGCTATTTATTACTCAAGTTTCGGAGTTCGCGGTTGGCTATATTGCCAATCGCCCGCACCGGCCACCAGGTAGGGCTATCGAGGGTCGGGCGGAGTGCCGCCCACTCAACCCATCCATGGGGCCTGGACCGCAGCCGATGCGTCGGACCGATCCATACTGCGGACCACCCTCGATAGCCCTACCTGGCATCCGGTGCTAATCCTTTGCTAGCGAACTCCGAAACTTGAGTTATTAGTGACCCATGGTGATGGCCCGGAACGCAAGCCAGGCGGCAAAGGCCAGCAGGCTGCCGCCGAGCAGCCTGCGCACCCAGGGCTTGTTCAGGCCGCGCTGAAAGGGTCGCGCGGCGGCTCCGGTCAGCATCATGGCGGGCAGGGTGCCGAGCCCGAAGCAGAGCATCAGCCCGGCACTGGCCCAGGGGTTGGCCGCTGTCGCGGCAAAGCCCAGCGCTGAATAGACCAGGCCACAGGGCAGAAACCCCCAGACCAGCCCCAGCGGGTACGCCTGGCGAACCCGGGTAACCGGCAGCCAGCGCCTGGCCAGCGGTTGCAGGCGCCGCCACAGCGGCAGTGCCAGCTGCTCGACCCGGGTAATCCAGGCCGCTATGTTCAGATAGTAGAGCGCGATCAGCACCAGCAGCGCGGCGGCGATCAGTCGCAATACCGGAATGGTGCTGGCAGGCAACCAGGACAGGCCGGCCCCTATCAAAAAACCGAGCCCGGTGTAGGTGGTGATGCGGCCCAGGTTGTAGGCGGCCAGCACGGCGGTGCCTTTGCTGTTGACCCCGAACGCCACGGTCAGTCCGCCGCACATTCCCAGGCAGTGTCCCGCTGAAATAATACCGATCAGCAGGGCGGATAAGGCATCGATCATCATGAATCGGGGGGCTTATTATGGGTGGGCTGAGTTTTTTCAGCCGGGGTCTTCTTTGTATCCGCGCCTGAACGATGAGTCCGGTCTGGCACCATATCACTGTCGTCATCAAACAGGATGCGGCGTGCCGGGCTGTCCAGATCGTCGTACTGGCCGCTGTTGACCGTCCACCAGAACAGGCCTCCTCCCACCAGCAACAGCAGCAGGCTCACCGGAATCAACAGCAGTAGAATATCCATGATCGTGCTCCGTCAGAGGGTGTTTGGCAGTCAGTTCAGGACAGCCGCCGCAGACGCAGGGCATTACCCACCACCAGCAACGAACTCAGCGACATGCCGATGGCGGCTTGCCATGGCGCCACCCAGCCCAGGGCCGCCACCGGTAAGGCCAGGCCATTGTACAGTATGGCCCAGAGCAAATTCTGCCGGATGACCCGTCGGGTTTTGCGCGCCGCCTGAATGGCCAGCGCCAGTGTCGACAGGTTGTCGTTCAGCAGCAGGGCATCGGCAGCTTGTTTGGCCAGGTCGGTTCCGGATGACATCGCCACGGAAACGGGCGCACCGGCCAGTACCGGGGCATCGTTAATGCCATCGCCGACCACGGCCACCTGCGCCCCCAGGCTGGCCTGCCGGTTCACCCAGTCCAGCTTCTGTTCGGCGCTGAGCCCGTAATGAAATCGGCCCTGTTCGCTCAGGCGCTGCAGTCGGGGGTCCAGTGTTCCGTTGGGGTCGCCGGTCAGGATATGGCAGCGAACGCCCAGGGTTTCAAGGGCGTGCAGCCCGGGGAGGGCACTGCTGCGCAGATCGTCATTGAGCGTAAAAGCAGCCAGCGGCACACCATTCAGGCTGAGCCAGATACCATCGGGCTGTGTGGCCGGGGCAGGTGAGGATGGGTCGCAGGCAAAGGCCCGGTGCCCCAGGCGCCATTCACCCGAGGCATCGCGTGCTGACAGGCCCGCCGCCGGGTGGCGCTGGTGGTCATGCAGTTCAGGTGCCCGGGTGCCGGGCAGCCGGGCTTGCCTGAAGGCGTGGGCTATGGGGTGCTCGCTGGTGCGCTCAAGTTCATCCGCAATGGCGATCAGGTCAGCCTCGGCCAGGCCCAGACGGCCGGCTTCTGCTTCAGGGTAGACCCCGGTCAGTACAAAGCGGCCCTCGGTCAGGGTGCCGGTTTTATCAAAGGCCAGGTCGGTGACCGAAGCCAACCGGTCCAGGGTGTGCCCGCGGGTGATGATCAGCCCGCGCTGGCGCAGGCTGTTGGTCGCCTGGGCCAGTACGGTGGGTGTTGCCAGGCTTAGGGCGCAGGGGCAGGTCACAACCAGTACGCTGATGACGACCCAGAACGCCCGGTCCGGCGCAACCCAGAGCCAGACCAGGCCTATGATGGCGGTGATCAGCAAGGTCGACGCCACAAAATGATGGGCGCCCCGGTCGGCCAGTTCGGCCAGGCGCGGTTTTTCGCTGGCAGCCCGCTCCAGCAGCTGCATCAGGTTGGACGCCGAACTGTTCTGGCCGGTGCGTTCAACGTCGATTTCAACCGCCTGGCTCTGATTCAGCGTACCGGCGAGAACCGGGTCTCCCGGGGCTTTGCGGCGGGGTGTGAATTCACCGGTCAACCGGGACTCGTCGAATTCACTGTGCCCGGCCAGAACGGTGCCGTCCACCGGGCATAACTCACCCGGCTGAATCAGCATGCGTTCTCCGGCCTGAACGTCTCGCAACGCCAGGCGCTGCCATTGTCCGTCGCGCCAGATTTGGCAGGTGGCTGGCAAATGGCTGGCCAGGGCATTGCCACTGGCGTGAACCGAGGTGCGGGCGCGGAACTCCAGAAAGCGGCCAAGTACCAGGAAAAAGGTGAACATATTGACCGACTCGAAATACACCTCACCGCCACCGGTCAGCGTTGCCCAGAGGCTGGCAATGAAGGCTGAGCCGATGGCCAGGGCGACCGAGACATCCATCGACAAGTGTCGGGCTTTCAAGCCTCGCCAGGCCGAGGTGAAAAACGGGCCGGCAGCAATCACCACCACCGGAATGGTCAGTACCAGACTGGCCCAGCGGACCAGCAGTTCCGTGTTTCCGGTCATGTTGCCGCTGTAGATGGCGACGGCGTTCATCATGGCTTGCATCATACCAATGCCAGCAATACCGAGGCGCAATACATACTGGCGCTGGGTCTTCTGGCGCAGTTGCTCCTCCTGATCCGGGCGGTAGGGGTGGGCGCGGTAACCCAGCCCAAACAAGGCCAGAAAAACATCGCTCAGCGGTTGACGCTCCGGGTCCCAGGTCACCTGGCAGCGGTGGCTGGTCTGGTTAAAGCGAACCCGGGATACACCGGGCAGTTGCGCCAGATGCTTTTCGATCAGCCAGCTGCAGGCCGAACAACTGACGCCTTCGATCATCAGGGTGGCGGTCAGTTGGTTGTCTTCCGGCTGGCTGACAAAGTCGGCCTGAACATCCGGTCGGTCATAGAGCCTGAGCCGGTCGCGCTCGGTCTCTGAAACCGGAGGCGCAGCCGGCGCCTGATTCGGATCGTGAAAGCGGTAGTAGTCTTCCAGGCCATTATCGATGATGGTTTGAGCCGCCGCCTGGCAGCCCACGCAACAAAAAAGGCGTGACGCGTCAGCGACGGTCAGGCTGTAGCGGTCATCGTATACCGGCAGGCCGCAGTGGAAGCAGTTGGGGTTCATCGCACCCTGGGTTGCAAGGTCTGGATGGAGCTGGTGGGCAACGTCACGCGACCATGCAGCCGCCAGTTGGGTTCGTCGCCGACGGGTTGCAGCAACAGTGAACGCTGCCCTTCGATGGCCTCGGGCATTTGTCCGGTGTAGCGCCCATCCGGTGTTCTGCTAAGTTCGACCTTCACATCACGTTGCGCGTGGGCATCGAACACGAACAATAACGACAGAGCCTGTGGTAGCGGTTCAAGGTTTCCGTTCAGACGCAGGCTGATACGCTCGCCGATCATTTGCATCTGGGCGCCAAGCTGCAATTCCGTGGCCAGATCGTCTGCTTCCGTGCTGACAACATAGCTGCGACCGTCCTTGTAGACATTGTCGGTGACATACCCATCGCTGGTGACGACCGAGATGTAAATCATCCAGATTCCAGCGGGCACGACGAACAGCATCGGGCTGAACACCAGCCAGGGCCAGAATTGCCGGTACCAGGGTTTTGTCGCGGTTTGGTTCACAGGCGCTCTCCAAAAAATAGGCGGCGTTAGTACGCCGCTGCAAGGCTTAAAATGGGTAACCCCGCTGGGGTATCAGAAATTCGCCGGGCCAAAGAAACGACTTTCGGTTTCGGTGCTGACCTGGGCGTCATCCACAGCCGTAGCGGTAAAGAACACATCGTTGTTGGGCAGTGTGAGCTCATCGGGCGGTAGCTGGAGGCGCACGGTAATGGCCACTTCACCACCGGCATTGACGTCGATTTGCTCGGGTCCGACCAGCTCAACCCCGTCCAGACCGTCAACACTCAAGGTATAGCTGCGATCAACCTGAGACATGTTCATCAACTGAATGTTATAGCTGTTCTCGATCAGGCCCTGGGAAGTGATCCGGTGCAGCGCGCCGCGACCGCGTTCGATCGACATTTCCAGCGGTACCCGGGTAGCAATCACCCAGGCAAACAACACCACCATTATGATCAGTGCTACTGCGTAGCCGATCAGTCGGGGTCGCAGAATGCGCGATGGCTTGCCTTCCAGCGCATGCTCGGTGGTGTAACGAATCAGGCCCGGTTCATAGCCCATTTTGTCCATGACACTGTCACAGGCATCAATGCAGGCGGCGCAGCCAATGCATTCATATTGAAGACCGTCGCGAATATCGATGCCGGTTGGGCATACCTGAACGCACAAATCGCAGTCGATGCAGTCGCCCAGGTTCAGCTCTGCGGGGTCGATGCCCCGGCGACGGGAGCCGCGGGGCTCGCCGCGTTTCTCGTCGTAGCTGACGATCAGAGTATCCTGGTCAAACATTACCGCCTGGAAGCGGGCGTAAGGGCACATGTAAATACAGACTTGCTCACGCAGCCAGCCCGCATTGCCGTAGGTGGCCAGGGTAAAGAAGGCGATCCAGAAAACGGCCCAGGCGCTGGTGTCGAAGGTGAACAGGTCTGGAATCAATTGCCGAATTGGGGTGAAGTAACCAACAAAGGTGATCGCCGTAGCCAGGGCAACCAGCACCCAAAGCAGATGCTTGGCAAACTTGCGACCGAATTTGAGCAGCGTCATGGGTTGTTCATCGAGCTTGATGCGGGCATTGCGCTTGCCCTCGGTCTTCTCCTCGATGAACATGAAGATCCAGGTCCAGGCACTTTGCGGGCAGGTGTAGCCACACCAGACACGTCCGGCAAATACCGTAATGAAGAACAGCGCAAAGGCACAGATAATCAGCGCCCAGGACAGCAGCATAAAATCCTGTGGCCAGAAGGTGATGCCGAAGACATGAAACTGGCGGCTGGGCAGGTCAAACCAGACCGCCTGGCGGCCATTCCAGGTCAGCCAGACTGTCCCGAAATAAGCGGCAAACAGCAG
>DASSWT010000117.1:0-2113 GCA_035704555.1 Saccharospirillum sp.
GAGTTTATGGGCCGCTATGTCGTGCGCGGCAAAGCCCAGGGTGTCGAGCCCGAAATCATCGGGCATGCAAAATGGCTGTTCGTGCCGCCCAAAAAAACCGCCGACGCCGCCAATGGCCAGTGGGTAAAAGCCAAAGTAACCCGCCACCCCTGGGAAACGGGCAAGGCACAGGCTGAAATCATCACTGTAATCGGCAGCGAAGAAGAACCCGGCACCTGGCATGCCATTGCCACTGAAAAACACCAGTTACCAGGTGATTTTTCAGCCAATGCTCTGGCCGCAGCCGAAGCCCTGGATGAGTCGTTCATTGAGTCGGCCAGGGCAGACCGGACTGATCTGCGCGACATCCCCTTCGTGACGATCGACAACGCCTCCACCCGCGATATGGACGACGCTCTGTATGCCGAAGAAACCGACGACGGCTGGCTGCTGCGTGTGGCCATCGCCGACCCAGCAGCCTGGTTCGGCACCGATTCACCGCTAGAAACCGAAGCCCGGCACCGGCTGACCACCACTTACCTGCCCGGCCGCCCGATCAGCATGTTACCCGAGCGTCTGGCCAATGACCTGTGCTCGCTGGTGCCAAACGCCGACCGACTGGCGCTGGTGTTCCATATTCGCGTTGCCACCGACGGCAGCCTGAGCAAACTGGCGATTACCCCCGCAGTGATTCGCAGTACCGCCAAACTGAGCTACCAGGAAGTCAGCGAGTGGCTCGACGGCGCCAAACCCATACCGGCCGCCCACTGGCATCTGGAAACCCTGAAACAGTGTTGCCAGGCCCTCTATGACTGGCGCAAAAACAACGCCCTGATCATGCAGGAACGGCCTGATTACCGGGTGAAAGTCGATGAGCACCTGAATGTCACCGGCGTAGTCAAAGAAGAACGCAACACCGCCAACAGTCTGGTCGAAGAAAGCATGCTGGCCGTTAATCGCATCGCCGCTGCCTGGCTGGCTGAAGACAGCGCCCTGTTCATGACCCATGCCGGCTTTCGGCCCGACCGAGAAGAAGAACTCAAAGGCCTGCTACGCGAATTTGCCAGAGACGTCGCTGATACCGACGGCCATGACCCGGAAGGCTTTAAAGCCATTCTTCGCGCTGCTCGTGCAGTAGAAGGCTTCCCTTTGCTAAGCGTGTTGCTCAAACGGCTCGAAAGAGGCGTCTGGTCAAACACCGCAGCGCCTCACTATGGCCTTGGTTTCGACCACTACACCACCGTCACGAGCCCCATCCGCAAATACACGGATCTCGCGCTGCACCGCCTGATCCACGCCAAACTGGCAGGCAAGCCTTTCACCCTGCCAGCAGAGCTGACCGACGACCTCAACGAACGCCTCGGCAACAGCCGCAAGGCCGCCAACGAAGTCGAAAACCGCCTGCGTCTGGACTGGCTGAGCCAGCAACCTGAACAAAGCTGGCAAGCCACCATCGTTCACATCAACTCGGGCGGCATCATCGCCCAGCTCGACGACAACGGCGCCGCCGGCTTTATCGACCTGCGCGGCCAGAAGAAAAAACTGAGCTACGACCCGCTGCGCATGATGATGAAGGGTGAAAACCAGAACTTTATGCTGAACCAGCCGCTGACAGTAACCATCGCCAAGGTTGAGGGTGACAAGCTGGAATTGAGTTTGGTGGAAGACGAACAGACGGAACCCGGTGCCTCGGAATAAGAGTAAGGATAGTTACAGGCATGGATGCCCTGGAATTCAGAAAACAACTCAGACGCAATATGACCGATGCTGAGCATCGGCTGTGGTACTACTTGCGTGGAAAAAGACTGTCAGGCTACAAATTCAGGCGGCAATACAGTGCCGGTGATTATGTACTGGATTTCTTCTGCAGCGCTGCGGCGCTGGCGGTGGAGATAGACGGCGCGCATCATTTTAAAGATGACCAGCGGCAGCATGACCTGGAACGAACGCGGTGGCTCAAAGAACAAGGGATTGAGGTCATTCGGTTTGATAACCGGCAAGTGCTTTTGGAAACAGAGGCTGTGCTGGCGGTGATTTTAAGAAGGTTAAACCAGAAGTGAACCCTCTCCCCAGCCCTCTCCCGCAAGGCAGGAGAGGGAGCAGCTTGTCGGTTGATTGAGACCTGTGCCAGTCG
>DASSWT010000126.1:0-5491 GCA_035704555.1 Saccharospirillum sp.
GGCTTGAGCAGGTCGAAAAAGCCCTGATCAGTGCCGAACTGAGTCACCACCAGGGCAACATCAAGGCGGTCATGGACGTACTCGACCTGCCCCGGCGCACCCTGAACCAGAAAATGCAGAAATACGGCCTCAAACGCGAAGCCTTCACCCACTAAATTCAACAAAGCCGACCTTTTATGACCGCTCTGTTCGATGCCCTGCAAAACCGACGATCCACCCGCCGCTTCCTCGACCAACCTGTCGAAAAAGCGACCCTGGAACGCATTCTGACCAGCGCCCGTCGCGCGCCCAGCGGTGCCAACCTGCAACCGGGCTTCGCCTATCTGCTCACCGGCGAGCCACTGACCCAGCTCAGCGACCGCCTCTGCGACGCCTTCGAACAATCCGACACCCGCCCGGAAGAATACGACTACTTCCCGCAACCCATGCCCGCCTACCTGAAAGCACGCCAGCGCGAAGTCGGCTACGCCCTCTACAACAGCCTGGGCATCGCCCGACGCGACATCCCCGGCCGCCTGGCCCAGCACCGGCGTAACTTCCACTTCTTCGACGCCCCGGTCGGCCTGGTCATCACCATCGAGCGCGCCATGGGCAAAGGCTGCTACATGGATCTGGGCATGTTCATCCAGTCCATCTTCCTCGCCGCCAAGTGCGAAGGTGTCGACAGCTGCGGCATCGGCGCCCTGGCCAGCTACCCACACATCATTCGCGAGCAACTACCCATCCCCGACAACGAAGTCGTCGTCTGCGGCATGGCCCTGGGCTACGGCGATCCTTCCGCTCCCGAAAACCAATTCGAAACACCTCGCGCTCCGCTCGACGAATATGCCCGGTTTCTTGGGTTCTGAGGGTGATCATTTTCGGCTGTGGTTGAATTTTCGGGTGGCGATCGTTTGGGGCTGTGGTTGAATTGAGAGGTGCCATGAGTTCGGGGTACAGGCCGGTTCCCTGCTGCCACCGTTCAGAGGCACATCCCTGTGCCACTTCACGGGACGCGGGCTTCCTGCCCGCTGCTGCAGGGAACCGCCCTGCACCCCTTTAATCTGTTTTCACTTGTAAACTTAGCCTTTGGTCGTGCTCAAAAGTGTTAGTTTGAAGCACTGAGTTTGCACAGTTCCAAGTGTTGGCTGCCGGGTAGTGTTATCCGGGGTAGTCTGAGGCATAGACTAAAACGCCTGGAGCGTTTTAGCACGAGCTTAGCGAGCCCGGAGGGTGAATCCAATGGATGGGATTCATATCCCGAAGCCTAGGCCCCATGGACGGGTTCACGCCGAGCGAGTGTCGCACCACCCGTATAGCACTACCCGGTGGCCGACACGAACGAAAGCCGCTCAAGACAACTAAGCCTCCAGGACAACCGCACTGGCCAATCCCCCCGCAGCGGCGATAGCCGCCAGGGCGAGGCTGCCTTTGGGGGCCTGAGCCATCTCGTGGTAGGCCCTGACCGCCAGAATGGCTCCCGAGGCACCTATTGGGTGGCCTCGGGCCAGGGCGCCACCGCCCTGGTTTAGTTTATCGAGCGGTATACCCAGCTGGTGGGCATTGACGAGGGCTTGCACGGCGTAGGCTTCCATCAGTTCAATGCGGTGGAAGTGGTCGGCGCTTAGACCATTGCGTTCAAACAGCCGTTGTACGACTGGCACAATGGCCCAGGGTGGCGAGTCTGCTGGGCCGCCGCCGCTGATATCGGTTACCCAGCGTAGGGCCCGGGTTCCAGTGGGTAATTTTGCCAGCATGTGTTCGCTGACCAGCAGGCATACAGCGGCTGCGTCCGCCTGTAAGGCTGTGCCGGCGACATTCACTGCGCTTGTTTGCCATTGGGCCACCTTGGGTGTGCGGTTCGCCAGTCGTTCCGACAGGGACCGGGTGGCTGCGTCTACGTTCAGGCCAGCCAAGGGTACACACTCGTTGGTTAGCCGTTCTTGCGCGGCCAGCGCCTTGGCGTGGCTGTCGATGGCCCAGGCGTTTTGCTGGTCGAGGCTGATGCCGTGTTCGTGCGCCAGACGGGCGGCGCTGTCGGCCATATCCGAGTCGCGGTCTGGCCAGGGGGTGAAGGCCGGGCGCTCATAAAACTGCGGCGCTGCATCTTTGCTGACCGGGCGGTGAGCACGCAGTGCCCGGCGACTGGTGCTTTCCACGCCCCCCGCCAACACCGCATCCGCCTGGCCGCTGGCGATGGCCTGGGCGCCCAGCCACAGGGCATCCAAGCCTGAGCAGCATTGGGTATCGACGGTCAGCGCCGGAACGGATTCCGGTAGGCCGGCTGCCAGCGCGATCAACCGGGCCGGGTTGCCACCGCCGTACAAGGCATTGCCGAGGATCACCTGGTCGACCTGGCCCGGATTCAAGCTTGTTTGCGCTAGCAGTGCTTGAATAACGGGCACTGCCAGGTCGCTGACTCCCAGGTTTTTAAAGGCGCCGTTAACAGGGGCCACGGGGGTTCTTCGGGCAGCAACCAGGTAGACCGGGTTCATGTTGGTATTGCCTTATCGGGGCCTGTCCCGGCCAGTATCACGGTCAGCCAGCGCTCCAGTGCGAGGAAGTCGGTTTTGCCGCTCTGGGTCAGGGGCCATTGCTCCAGAAAATACCAGGCTTTCGGCACCTGGGAGGCGGGAAAGCGCTGTCGGCAGTGCTGACGCAGTGAATCGGCTGAAAGGTCGGTTTCATCAGCCTGAACCACCGCAGCGATCTTGTGTCCGCGCAAGGCGTCCGGTAATCCGAGCAGTGCCGCCTGGGTCACGGCCGGGTGCTGTACCAACCAGGCTTCCACTTCCTCCGGGTAAAGGTTCAGGCCGCTGCTGACGATCATGCGTTTTTCGCGCCCGACCAGATACAGATAGCCGTTTTCGTCCAGGTAGCCGTGGTCACCGACCGTCAACCAGTCGCCTTCGCGGGCTATTTCATCACCGCCGCCGCATTCGTAACCGTCGAATACCAGAGCGCTGCGCACCCAGATCCGGCCACGGTCGCCAGTCGCTAACGACTGGTGTGGTGTCGGGCCAATGCACACCTCAACACCAGGCACAGGTCGGCCGACCGAACCTTGCGGCGCCCGGGTCTGGTCGTTGTGCAAGGCGATAAAGCTCATCTCCGAGGTGCCGTAGAACTCCGTCAATTGCGCATTGGGGAACGGCTGCCTTAGTGCCTGACGGGTATCATCGGGCCATTTGGCACCGCTGATGATCAGATGGCGCAGCCCCGGCAAGGGTGCCAGAGCATCTCGCTGGGCGGTTTGTAGCAACAACTTGATCTGAGTGGGCGTGCCATACAGAGCAGTAACGCCGTGGTCACCAATCGCCTGAAGTACGGTGCGGGGCCTGAAGCGCGGTACCAGCACCACACCAATGCCTGCCTGCAACGCCTGAATAACGCCATACAGATGCAGCGAGGTGGCCAGGCTTCCCGGCGCCATGACCCGATCACCCGGCTTCAGGTCAAACAGTATCTGACTGAGATCAAAGCTGGCCAGCCAGGAGGCATGACTGCGCCGGTAGCCCTTCGGCATGCCGGTCGACCCCGAGGTGAACCCCACGTAAAACGGCTGGTCTGGCGTAGGCCGGGGAATCGATTCGCAAATGTCGACAGAGCCCGCGTCGGAACCGGAGAGCCAATACGCCAGCAGCTCGTTGTCTACTACGCAGTCGGGCCGGGTCTGGCGATCTATCTCCGCGCGTTGCGCTTCAGGCCAGGCGGTATCGAGCACCAGCGCGCGGTTACCCGACCGACTCACTGCCAGAAAGGCCACCACCAGATTCAGCGGGTCAGTAATATCCAGCGCCACCGCACGGCCAGCTCCCAGCTCACCATAGAGCCGGCCAGCCAAACGTTCTACCCGGGCGTACAGCTCCTCCCAGCAAAGGGCCTGCGACTGGCACTGCAATGCCATGGCGGTGGGCTGTTCTCTGGCCCAGCGTGCCAGGGTAGCCCCCACAAACGTCTCGTTGGCATTGGGTGCTGTCTCACTCAGCATGATGTTCGACCCACAGCGTTCCAGCCACGCAGCGCATGGTTCCATCCTTCCCGATAAACACGGCCTCTACTTTACCAGAATCCTCACGCTTTCTGAGCGTCCGGATTTGACTGGCGTCCCACCTTAATCGATTGATGGTTGTCCGATTGACCAACATCCTTATACTGACCCGACGGTCAGTTTATGACGCCCGAATGTCACCCCTGTCATTAAAACGCCGCGTAATAACAATAAAGTGAAGATGCTCGATTCACCATCGAACCTGCTGAAAAAGGACTCCCCTATGAATAAACTGCTTTTAAGCCTCGGAACGGTTAGCCTTGGAGCCAGCGCCCTGGCCGCGGCAACGGCGTCAGCCGCGACCGTTGAGCTGCGACTGATGGAAACCACCGATATTCACATGCACCTTGTCGACTACGATTATTACACCGACAGCCAGAACGTCACCGTCGGTCTCGCCCGCACCGCCGCGCTGATCAACGCCGCCCGCAACGAGCGCGGCAATAGCGTTCTGGTCGACAACGGTGACCTGATCCAGGGTAACCCCCTGGGTGATTACGTGGCCAAGGGCGATGTGTTGCGTTTCGGCGAAACCCACCCGGCCTACAAAGCCATGAACCTGCTCGACTACGATGTCGGCAACATCGGTAACCACGAATTCAATTTTGGTCTCGATTTTCTGATCAAGGCACTCAGCGGCGCCAACTTCCCGTACATTTCATCCAACGTCATGGTCGACCTGGGTGAAGGCAGTGAACAGCCCTACTTTCAGCCCTATCTGATCCAGGAAAAAACCGTGATCGACAATGCCGGTCAGCCGCACGAACTGAGCATCGGTTACATCGGCTTTGTACCACCCCAGATCATGAACTGGGATAAAGACAACCTGGAAGGCCTGGTCGTCGCCCGCGATATGGTCGAGACCGCTGAACGCTTTGTACCGCAAATGAAAGCCGAAGGCGCGGACATCATCGTCGCCATACCCCACAGTGGTTTGTCCGATGCAGCCCGCCAGGGCATGGAAGAAAACGCCACCTGGCACCTGGCTCAGGTCGAGGGCATCGATGCCATTATGTTCGGCCACGCCCATGCGGTATTTCCGGGCAGCCCTGCTTACGACAATATGGACAACGTGGACAACGAGGCCGGCAAGATTTTCGGTGTGCCGGCGGTTATGCCCGGGTTCTGGGGCAGCCATCTGGGCATCATCGACCTGACGCTCGAAGGCGAAGCCGGTAACTGGCAGGTCGCCAGCAGCCGCAGTGAAGCCCGGCCGATCTTCAGTCGCGAAAACGGTGAAACGGTTGCACTGGTCGAACCCGTTCAAGCCATTCTGGATGCCGTCGACAGCGACCATCAGGACACACTCGACTACATGGCCCAGCGTGTTGGCGAAACCACGGCCAGCATCAACAGCTACTTTGCTGTGGTACAGGATGACCCCTCGGTTCAGGTGGTGAACAACGCCCAGACCTGGTACGTCGAAAACATCGTTCGTGGCACCGAACTGGAAGACCTGCC
>DASSWT010000132.1:0-12129 GCA_035704555.1 Saccharospirillum sp.
TTTTCAGCCAGCACCGGCACCAGTTCATCCAACGCGTAGTCGAGGCTTAGAGGGCTGGAAAAGGACAGCGCCCAGCGCAGCCGGGAGGGCAGTGTCATCTCCCGGCCATCCTGATGCGCCGCGAGCGTCTTTCGCAGTCGCACTATCTCTTCCGTTTCCAGCGCACCTACCGGGGAATCCCAGTACCAGGCCAGAAAGTCGACATCAAGCAGGTGGATGCGCTCAAGGCTGAAGGTGGCGTAGAAGGCGTCACCGGCTTCTTCGTCGTAAATTTCGGGAATTACAAAACCCAGTTCAGTGAAGAATCGGCTTCTGGGTTCACCGCTGGCGTAGGCGCCCACCTGGCCGTCCCAATAGAAGGCTGCAGCGACGGTTTTGCCTACAAACTCCGGGTGTTCGGCTTGGGTTTGTTCAAAACGTTTCTTAATGCCTTCGACCAGGGCGTTGGCTTCGTCGGCTTTGCCCACTGCGCGCCCGATGATGCGGGTCTGTTCTTCCCAGGGGGTGGCATAGTCGACATAGTCGGCCGGCTGCAGAACAGTCGGGGCAATCAGCGACAGTCGGTCGTAATCCTCCCGGGTGATGCCGGCGTATATGCCGATGATCAAATCGGGCTCCAGTTCGGCAATGGTCTCAAAATCGAGCGGGCCAGAGCCCAGCACCACGGGCTCGGCTTCGCCCGCGGCAGCCTCGGCCCAGGG
Organism: Saccharospirillum sp.; assembly: GCA_035704555.1. Taxonomy (GTDB): domain Bacteria; phylum Pseudomonadota; class Gammaproteobacteria; order Pseudomonadales; family Natronospirillaceae; genus Saccharospirillum. The sequence goes on from DASSWT010000132.1 coordinate 702, forward strand.
CCATACGCCATGGGGTACCGGTGTGCCCCAGGGGCGAATGGCGATCGGCGCCTTGCCCAAGGCAAATAGATCATCCTGCTCGGTGTAGCCGACCGAGACGATTCGTTCAGGCTCGGCGCTTATTGTTGTTTCGCCAAACTTGTGTTCAATGGTTACCGGGAAGTCTTCAGCCGGGGCTTGTGCGCAGATACCTGTGGCCAGCGTTAGCATCCAGGCTGCTATGCAACGCGCCGAGCTTGAACCGATGTTCATTAATTGTGCTCCTCCGTCTTTTTGGTATTTACCGCCAGGGTGACCATGTTCAGCGAGCGGAAGGTCACCGCGCGCATCTCGTCTTGGTGGATAAAATTTCCACGAATGATATTGATAATAAATATCATTAACAAGTGCGAGTGATGTTCTTTGGGCGAGGGATGAAGAAAAAATCGAAGAAGGATACGCTTGGCTATGGCAGGAAGTGGGTGCGGAGGTTGACGCGGAGGTTGATGATTTGCGGAAGGACAGACCCCACCCGGGATAGGGCGGGGTCTGGTTGTTGCTAGCTGTTTGCCCTTCTGAATCGTTCGATCAGTTGGGCTGTCGAGCTGTCGTAGCCGTCAGTATTGCCGGTTTCGAGTGCTTCAAACACGCTGTTGCCCAGCACCTTGCCAAGCTCAACGCCCCACTGGTCGAAGCTGTTAACGCCCCAGATAACGCCCTGAACGTAGACTTTGTGTTCGTACATGGCGATCAGAGCACCAACGACTTCGGGGGTTACCTGCTCAAACACCAGGCTGTTGCAGGGGCGGTTGCCGGGCACCACCTTGTGTGGCACCAACTCGGCAATGGCAGCCGCGTCGAGGCCTTTTGCCTTTAGTTCGGCGGAAACCTCGGCTTCGGTTTTACCTTCCAGCATTGCCTGTTGCTGGCCAAGATAGTTGGCGAACAGCCAGGGATGATGGTCTGCCACAGGGTTGTGGCTTTTCAGCGGCATTAGAAAGTCTGCCGGAATCAGGCGGGTGCCCTGGTGCAAGAGCTGGTGATAGGCATGCTGGCCGTTAGTGCCCGTACCGCCCCAGATCACCGGCCCGGTGCTCCAACCGACGGGGCGGCCATCCTGAGTTACGGCCTTGCCATTGGATTCCATATCGACTTGCTGCAAGTGGGCCGGCAGGTCTTTCAGGCTCTCGTCGTAACTGAGCACCGCATGGGATTCCGCGCCCAGAAAGTTGTGGTACCAGACACCCAGCATGCCGAGAATGACCGGCAAGTTATGTTCAAGGCCGGTGCTATGGAAGTGTTCGTCCATCTCGTGGGCACCGCTGAGCATCCGCTCGAAGACATCGAACCCCAGTACAATCGCCTGGGCCAGGCCAATGGCCGACCAGAGCGAATAACGACCGCCGACCCAGTCCCACATCGGGAACATATTGGCCTCGTCGATGCCGAATTCGGTGGCAGCTTTAATGTTGGTGGAAACCGCGACGAAGTGGTGTTTTACCTGCTCCGGCTTGCCGCCTTGCTGGAAAAACCATTCGCGCGCCGCTTCGGCGTTTTTCAGGGTCTCCAGGGTGTTAAAGCTTTTTGAGGCAACCACAAAGAGGGTGGTTTCGGGGTCGAGATCGCGACACACGCTGGTAACGTCGGTGCCGTCGATATTGGCAATGTATTTGAGGTCGTAACCGTCTTGCCAGTAGGGCTTCAGCGCATCGGACACCACTTTCGGGCCGAGGTAGGAACCACCAATACCAATGTTGACGATGGTGCGCAGCTTTTTACCGGTATAGCCAGCAAAGTCACCGCTGTGCACTGATTCCACAAAGGCTTCCATTTTGGCCAGAGTGGCGTTTACGGTCTCGTTGATGTCTTCGCCGTTAACCTTGATTGGCCGCTGACCGCGGTTGCGCAAGGCAATGTGCAGCGCCGGGCGGTTTTCGCTGCGGTTGATCACCTCGCCATCAAACATGACATCAATGGCCTCTGGCAATTTGGCCAGCCGGGCCAGTGCCATCAGCTGGCTCAGGGTCTCGTCGGTCACCCGGTTCTTGGAATAGTCGAGCTCGATACCGGCGGCATGGGCTGTCATGCGGGGGCCGCGCTGCGGGTCTTCGGCAAAGAGGTCGCGCATGTGTACATCGGCGATGGCGGCTTTGTGTTCTTCGAGCTTTTTCCAGGTTGTCAGTTGGGTCGGATCGTAAGCCATAAGTCGTTTCCCGATTGTTTTTGTGGATAAGGGTTAATAAGAATGCATGGAGGATAGGTTGGGGTTTGACGAAGCGATACCAACCAGGCCGTAAAGTAATTATGTAATTTAATTACAAAATGAGGGCAAAAACCACCGATTGGTGAAATTTTGTGACACGAGACGGGGATAAAGCAACCGCGGACGGCTGCCGGGCAGGCCTGTCTGGGGAAGTCTGAGGCATGGACTAAAACGCCAGGAGCGTTTTAGCATGAGCGGAGCGAACCCGGAGGGTGAATCCCACGGAAGGGATTCATATCCCGAAGCCTAGGCCCCATGGACGGGTTGAGTGGGCGGCATCCCGCCCGACCCCAGACAGGTCTGCCCGGTAGCCGGCCCTTCTTCCCTCACGCCAACTGAACAGGCAGGGCGTTGCTGGTGTGGCTGACAGTGTTGTCGTCGTTCATGTAGAGCATGCGGGGTTTGAAGGTTTCGAGTTCCGCTTCGGAGAAGTTGGCGTAGGCGCAGATGATGACGGTATCGCCGACGCTGGCTTTGTGGGCGGCGGCGCCGTTTACCGAGATCATGCCACTGTTGTTTTCACCACGAATGGCGTAGGTGGTGAAGCGTTCGCCGTTGGTAACGTTGTAGATCTGGATCTGTTCGAATTCGCGGATGCCGGCCATATCGAGCAAGTCGCCGCCAATGGCGCAGGAGCCTTCGTAGTTCAGTACCGCATGAGTGACCTTGGCCTTATGCAGCTTGGCCTTGAGCATGATTAATTCCATCGCGCACCTCGTAATGAACCCCCGGACAGCATCAGGCGTGATCCGGAAGCAGGGTTTTATCGGAAACTGGGGCTGGACGCAAGACGCCTATCGGTTTATCTGGACGTTATCGATCAGTCGGGCCTTGCCGAGGAAGGCGGCAGCCAGGATGACCAGCTCATGGTCTTCGTCAGTGGCTGGTTCCAGGTCGATACGGCGACTGATGTTGAAATAGTCTGGTGTGAAGCCGGCATTGTGCAGGGCTTCCTTGGCGGTTCTAGTCACTTTGGCGAAGTCATGCTCGCCCTGCTCAATGGCCGCTTTGGCGTTGCACAGAATGCGATACAGGGCCGGTGCCTGTTCGCGTTCACTGGCGGTCAGGTAGTTGTTGCGTGAACTGTGTGCCAGGCCGTCATCGGCGCGGCCGGTATCGACACCGATCATTTTAATGGGCAGGAAGAGGTTGCTGACCATGGTTTTCAGCACGGTAAACTGCTGAAAATCCTTAAGGCCGAAGACGGCGCAATCCGGTTGTACCTGGTTGAAGAATTTCAGCACGATGGTCGCCACACCGACGAAGTGCCCGGGGCGGCTGGCGCCGCAGTGCAGGGTGGTGATTTTGTCGACACTGACGCGGGTCAGGTCCGGTTCCGGGTACATGACGGGTCTGGTCGGGGTGTAGAGCAGATTACACCCTTCGGCGATCAGCTTTTTGGTGTCTTCTTCCAGGGTGCGCGGGTAGCCGGACAGATCTTCGTTTTCGCCGAACTGAGTCGGGTTAATGAAGATGGACGCCACGACGATGTCGGCGTGTTCCCGGGCGCTCTTGATCAGTCGCATGTGGCCTTCGTGCAGGTTGCCCATGGTGGGTACCAGCGCGACGCGTTTTCCGCCTGCCCGCAGTTCGTCGAGGGCGGTGCGCAGTTCGTCCAGGGTGGCAACGATTTTCATAGCTGTATCACTCAGAGTCAGTTACAGAACCGGTGTCGGGGTGGGCTGGGCGCTTATAGCGCCGCGCTCAGTCAAAGGCGTGTTCCGGGCCGGGAAAGGCGCCGGATTTTACCTCGTCAATGTAGCGGGTAACCGCCTCGGCCAGGGTGTTGGGCTCGGCCATGTAGTTCTTCACAAACCTGGGCAGGCGATGCTGGGTAAAGCCCAGCATGTCGTAGCTGACCAGCACCTGGGCATCGGTTACATTGCCGGCACCAATGCCGATCACCGGCACCGGCACGGCGTCGGTAATGGCGCGGGCCAGTTCGGTTGGAACGCATTCCAGCAATACAAAATCCGCACCTGCTTCAACCAGGGCGATGGCGTCGTTGATCATAGTCTGGGCGGCCACTTCATCGCGCCCCTGAACCTTGTAACCGCCAAACTTGTTGACCGATTGCGGCGTCAGCCCCAGGTGCACGCAGCTGGGAATGCCCGCCCGGCTGAGCGAAACGATGCTGTCTGCCAGCCAGGCGCCGCCTTCAACCTTGACCATGTGCGCACCGGCCTGCATTAGTTGGCCGGCACTGGCCTGGCACTGATCGACACTGGCGTAGCTGTTAAAGGGCAGGTCGGCGATGATCAGGGCGCCCTGGTTGCCACGGGCGACGGCGGCGGTGTGATACACCATTTGCTCCAGGGTTACCGGCAGGGTTGAGGATTGCCCCTGCAGCACCATACCCAGCGAATCACCCACCAGCAGTGACTCCACCCCCAGCGTTGAAAACATCTGGGCAAAGGAGGCGTCATAGGCGGTCAGCATGCTGAATTTTTGGCCGTCGGCGACCAGCTGCTTCAGGGTCGCTACCGTGTGATTCTTCACCATCGGGGCTCTCTCGATCGGTTAGGTGGGGGCGAATGGTTGCGATTTGGGGGGGCTAAGTCAAGCCGGGGGCTTCGTATCCTGAATTTTGAGGCTGTTCAGCGAATGTGCCGGAGTGATTTGAAGGCTATCTCAGCTTTGAATCGGGGATTGTTGACGAGGTTTTGGCAATGAAGCGTCACAGCGGGCTGATGGCCTGATCCCGGGTGCATTCCAGCCAATGGGTGAGTGGCTGGCCCTGAAGCAGCAGATCGGGCGCGATATCCGCCAGTGGACGAACCACAAAGGCTCGCTGATGGGCTCGCGGGTGCGGCAACGTCAGGTCGGGGTCGTTCGAGGTTTGGCCATCAAACCAGATGATATCCAGATCGAGCGTGCGAGGTCCCCATCGAACCTGTCGTTCCCGGCCATGGTGGTGTTCAATGCGGTGCAGAGCCTGCAGTAGCCGAGCGGCGTCGAGTGTAGTGTCGATCTCGCACACCGCATTCAGGTAATCCGGCTGTTCGGCCGGGCCGCCAATGGCGGCGCTGCGATACCAGGGCGATACCTGCCTGACGCGGGTCTCTGGCAGTGCGTCGAGCGCTGCCAGAGCGCCATCCAGGGTATCCTTACTGATGCCCAGATTACTGCCCAGAGCAATGTAGGCGTGGTGCACGGGTGTATCGGTTGGCATCAGTCAGCTCCGAACACAGCGTTCAGGAAGCCGATTCGCCACGATTCTGCGGTGGCCGGCGCCGTCTGCGCCGGCGCGGGCGGTCACTGGCGGCTTCACTGGCCATGTCACGGCGAATGTCCGGGTTTTCAGTCTGGTAGTCGGTCCACCACTGGCCCAGGTTGCCGGTCTTCTCGCCAGCACTTTCCCGCAGCAGCAGGAAGTCGTAAGCGGCGCGAAAGCGCGGATGACTGGCGACCTGTTCGGCACGTTTGGGAGTGCGTTTGGGCAGCCGCAATTGCAGTTCCCAGATTTCCTTCATCGGAATTGAAAACCGCTTGGGAATGGCGATGAATGAGATCTGATGCGCCACGATCTTGCCCATGGCCTGCAACCAGGCTGGTTGCTCAGGCGTGCCCATGTTCAGGGTGTGTTCCGCTTCCTCGCGAACCGCAGGCCACAGCAGGGCGGCATACAGAAAAGCCGGAGTCACCGGTTTGCCACGGTTAATGCGATCGTCGGTATTGACCAGGGCCTGCTCGATAAAGGCATCGTAATAGCCATCGGTCGAGGCCTTGAGCGCGGCGTGTGTGGCCGGCAGCAGGGGTTCAACCAGGTTGTACTCACGCATCAGGCGCCAGGTGGCCAGGCCATGACCGGACATCAGCATCTTGATGACTTCGTCGAACAAACGGGCAGCTGCCACGTTGCTCAGCAAGGGTGCCAGCTCGGGAATGAGGTCGCCGGTGCGCGGTTCAATGTTGAAGCCAAGCTTTGCCGCAAAGCGCACGGCGCGCATCATCCGCACCGGGTCTTCACGGTAACGGGTTTCAGGGTCACCTATGATGCGCAGGACCTTGTTTTCCAGATCGGCCATGCCCGAGCCATAGGCTTTGAGCGTAAAGTCTTTGGGGGTGTAATACAGGGCATTGACGGTGAAGTCGCGTCGTTCGGCGTCTTCTTCGAGCGAGCCGTAGACGTTGTCCCGCAGCAGCAGGCCTTCATCAGACTGTTTCTGCAGGTGGTTGTCGTTATTGTCGTCGGTGCGACCGCGAAAGGTAGTAACTTCGATGATTTCGCGACCGAAGGTAACGTGCACAATGCGGAAACGGCGGCCGATCAGGCGGGAATTGCTGAACAGTTTACGCACCTGTTCGGGTGTGGCGTCGGTGGCGACGTCGAAATCCTTGGGTTTCAGACCCAGTTGTAAATCGCGCACACAGCCACCCACCAGGTAACCTTCGTACCCGGCGTTTTGCAGGCGGTACAGCACTTTTAAGGCGGTATGGTTGATGTCTTTCCGGGATACCCGGTGTTCGTCCCTTGGGATCGTACTCAACTCGGTGCTGTTCGATTTTTGCGGTAACCAGCGTTTGATCCAGTCCACTACCATGGTTTGCACATGATCTCGCGTTGTTCAAAGAGCGCGCAGTTTAGCGGAAGCGGCCGTCATTCTCTATGCCTTACACCCGTCAATATGCCCATTGAATGGCTAAATTCGGCTATATGGCGTGTATTAGCCTGCTTTAACGCTGAGATTGACGCACTGGCAATGGGGCCGGGGCGAAGTCACATGGCGGTTTTTTAAACTTGAGGATCGGGCAGGGGGGTGGTGAAAAGAGTTTGAATGGAAGACGAGCGGCCGGCACGAGGCCGGCTCTAGCAGCGTGACTACACATCACGATCTGAACCTGTATAACGTTAACAGGTGAGTGGGGCTTATTATTCTTGACGCCAGGGGGCTTAAAACCCTCATGGCCTTACACTGTCATTTGTTGTCTTATTATTAATGTCTTTTATTGTTTTTGTTGTTAGCGACTGACAATGGTATTTGCCCGTTAGTAATGCTACCCCCTTGTTGTTGTTTTTGGGCGGGGGTTGCTGTGGGTTGGCCCGTTGTTGTTTTTGTTAATGGGCCGATCTTCTCTTGCCCCTAAGATATTGCAGGTGCTGTGCCATTTTTAAAAAGTCTTTATGAAACAATGACTTATAAATTACTGGTCAAAATGTAAGCCATCCGTCAGCGTCGTGAGGCCACCATTTGTTACCGTAGGTGGCAGTATTGTTACGTGGGGTGTGAAGGGACGTAGGGCATTGACGGACGTGAAACAATAAAAGACGCAAAACATTAAGAGACGAAGAACAAGTGGGACGTGAAAACCGCTAGGGCATTGAAACCCCAGGGTATTAATGGACCTTGCGTCTTTCCATGTTTCGCGTCTCTTCCTGTGTTACGTCTTTTCATGTTCTGCGTCTTTAACTGTTCCACGTCTTTTATTGCGTGGTGGCGGAGGAGGCTGAACTGGTCTTTTTGGGGCGGGGAATGCCCAGTCGCTGGCGGCGTTCCCACAGGCATTTGCGACTGATGCCGAGTTTCTGTGCCAGCTCTGTCTCCGACATGCCTTCCTGGTGTTCGAGCACAAAGTGCTGGAAATAGTCTTCCAGCGACAGATCGTCGGGTTCCTGAGCATTGTTGTTCAGGTTGGCCGTATGATTGGCGTCTTCCTGGTTGACCAGGGTGTCGGGGATTTTCCAGTCTTCCTGGTCGAGCCCCATCTCATCCAGGCTGATTTCGCCGCCTTCGCTGAGAATCAGTGAGCGCTGGATGGCGTTCTCCAGTTCACGCACATTACCGGGCCAGTCGTAGCGCAGCATGGCATCGCGGGCCTCTTTGGCCAGCACCACCGGGCCATCAAGCTTGAGCCGGCGAGCGTGTTTGGCGATGAGATGTTCGGCAATTTCGACCACGTCCTGACCGCGTTCGCGCAGCGGGGGCAAGGTGACTTCAATAACCTGCAGCCGATAGTACAAATCTTCCCGGAACCGGCCTTCTTTAACCAGTTGCTTTAGGTTGCGGTGGGTCGCGGCGATCAGGCGGACATCAACGGTGCGGGAATTCACCGACCCGACCCGCCGAACCTCGCTTTCCTGGATCACCCGCAGCAGCCGGGCCTGGGCTTCCATCGGCAACTCACCGATTTCATCGAGAAACAGGGAGCCACCCTCGGCCGCTTCAACCAGGCCCTGGCGAGCAGCGGTTGCACCGGTAAAGGCGCCCTTCTCATGGCCGAACAGTTCCGACTCGATCAGGCTCTCGGGAATGGCGGCACAGTTAACACTGATCATCGGCTGGTCGTGACGCGGGCTGTGCTGATGGATGGCCCGGGCCGCCAGCTCCTTACCGGTACCCGACTCGCCGTGAATCAGTACGGTGATGTCGGCCGGTGCCACGCGGCGAATTCGGTGATAGAGCCGCTGCATCGATTCGCAACTGCCGACGAGGTCGCCCAGTGTGCTGTGCGGCTGATGGTGGTTTTCTTCGGATAGGGTGTCTCCGGTTTCGTGCTGGACGCGTTGCTGCCGGTGGGTGCTGACAATACGGCCGACAGTGCGCACCATTTCTTCGTGATCGAAGGGTTTGGCAATGTAGTCGACCGCGCCCATTTTCATCGCATCGACCGCAGAGCGCATGCTGGCGTAACTGGTCATGATGAGTACCGGCACGTCGCCGGCCATGTCGATCAGATCGGTGCCGGGCGCACCGGGTAAGCGCAAGTCGGTGATGATCAGGTCGAACCGCCCCAGATCATGCTGGCTGGCCTCGGTGACCGATTCGGCTTCGATAACCTGGTATTGATGACGTTCCAACAGTCGTTTCAGGGCTGAGCGAATAATGCTCTCATCTTCAACTACCAGAATGTCACTCATGTCTGACCTCCAACACAGCTGGGTCTGTTACCCAAGCCATGGAATGCGTCGTGCAGCATCGGGTGTCGGATCGGCCGCGCTGCTGGAGCCGATCCCTGCGCCTCCCGTGGTTGGATGGCCTGTTTACAGGCTATCGCGGTGGGCGCGCTGTGTTCAGGGTGTTACCTCAGGTAACAGCCGATGTAAGGGTAACCGAATTGTGAAACGAGTGCCAATGCCCTCGGAAACGAAGGCCGGGCTCTCCACGGCCATGTGACCGTAGTGTTCTTCGACGATGGTGTAAGCCAGAAACAGACCCAGGCCGGTACCCTTGCCGACATCCTTGGTGGTAAAAAAGGGATCGAAGATATGGTCGACCACATCGGCCGGAATGCCAGTCCCCCGGTCGATTACCTCGACGACGGCGCTTTCTACTTCGGCTTCCGCTGTGACCCGGATCACTTCACCATCGGGGCTGGCGTCCCGGGCGTTGCCCAGCAGGTTGATGAATACCTGGCTCAGGCGTTGAGCTTCACACAGCACGGTCAGGTCGTCGGCGACCTCGTTGATAAAAATGACGCGCTGGGCGTCACGCGACAGTGACAGCAGGTCGATGGCGTCCTGCACCACCTGGCGCAGCGGGTAGGGTTGGTGATCGGTCTTGCCGTCGCCCTGTCCGGCGTGGGCGAAATTAACCAGTGAACGTACAATTTTTGTAACGCGACTGGCTTGCTCCCGGATTTGATCGGCAATGACCTGCTGTTCGGCCGGGTCGGTGACGTATTTCAGGTCCTGTGCCAGGCAATCGATACCGGTGATGGGGTTGCCGATTTCATGGGCCACACCGGCGGCGAGCCGGCCGATGGAAGCGAGCCGCTCGGAATGAACCAGTTCCGATTCCAGCAATTTATGCTCGGTTTCGTCTTCGAGCAAAATAACCGTGCCTTCCAGCGGCTCATCCCGGCGCTGAACCTGGGCGCTGCGATGCAGACTGAACCAACGCTTGCCCCGGCCATCTGCGTTGGGTTGTTCGACGGTCAGCTTGTTGGAATGGCCTTTCAGAAAGCTGTCGAGCAGGTCGTACCAGTTGGCGGGCAGGGAATCGAGCCGGGCGCCAATAGCCTCGGCTTCAATAATGCCGGTCATGTCGGCCATCACCCGGTTCCAGAGCAGTATTTCACCGTCACTGGCCAGGGAGCAGACGCCAATGGGCAGGTTGTAGAGGGTTTCTCGGTGATGGCGACGCAAGCGGTCGAGTTCCGCGGCCATTCCCGTTAATTGGTGGTGGTAGCCGTCCAGGCGTTGTTCGAAAAAGTAGATGTCGTCCCGTTCGATGCGTTCACCCTGTTCGTAGGGCAAATAGCGGGCGACCAGCGCCTGGGCGACGCTCGGGCCCATCAGGCCTGACAGGTTGGCTTCAATGGTGTCGCGCAAGCGGCGCAGGGCGTAGGGGCGGTACTCCCCGAGGGGAAAGCCCAGGGTTTTCAGTGCCCGTTTGACTTCCCGCTCCGCCATGATGCGCCCCAGTGGCCGGCTCAGCGTTTCGATGAATTCAGTGACATTGCGGGCTTTCAACGGCAAGCGGTGGCGCCGGTCAACTGAGGTGATGACGCAGGTCTGGGCGGCGTCTTTCTCCTCCTTGCTGGTGCGGGTAAAGAGCGAGACCAGCACAAAGGTCAGCGTATTGATGCCCAGCGAGACCAGGGTAGTCAGCGACCAGTGATCCGCCTCCAGCGCAAACCCCATACGCAGCTGTGTGCCCAGAAAAAGACTTTCCGCCAGCATGGGAATGGCCAGACTGGAGGCCCAGACCAGCAGGCCCAGCGTCAGACCACTGACAAACCCCTGGCGGTTCGCCCCGGCCCAGAACAGCAGGCCCAGTATGCCGGGCAGCAATTGCAGCAGGCCGGTAAAGGCGGTGATGCCGAGTGAGGTCAGGTTCTGCACCTGGTTGAGCAACAGATACAGCGCATAGGACAAGCCGATGACCACGCCGATCAGCAGGCGCCGCACCCAGAGCAACCAGCGATAGACATCGGCACTGAAACTGGGTTTGTAAAACGGCAGTACCAGATGGTTCATGGCCATGCTGGCCATGGAGATGGATGCCAGAACGGTGATGCCCGCTGCGGCAGACAGGCCGCCAAGGTAGGCCAGCCAGGTTACCCAGGGTTTGTCGAGCAGCAGCCCGAGCGACAGCGAAAAGTACTCAGGGCTGGCCGTCGACCCCAGTGACTGACCCGCCCAGAGTATGGGCATGACCGGCAGCGCCATCAGCAGCAAGTAGATGGGCAGCGCCCAACTGGCCATGCGCAGACGCGACAGGCTGGAGGTTTCCCGGAACAGGA
>DASSWT010000164.1:0-18840 GCA_035704555.1 Saccharospirillum sp.
GACTTAAACCAGTTCTGCTTCGTCCATCAGTGACGCATGGAGGTGACCCTGAGAACCAATCAGCAGACTGCCCTGGCTGTCTTCCACCAGAAATTCGAGGGCGTCTTCATCATCTACCGCAATAGAACCGTGAAAGGCATCGAGTGCCGCATCGGCCCAGTTTTCCTTGTCCAGCTTGGCGGATACATCAACGGAATAGGAACCTACGACCTCCTGATCCCAGTCAGACAGGTCCTCAAACACGCCACGTGGGCTGACGTGAATGAGAACACGAACGGTATCGACTGTGAATCGGATCATGATGAGGCTCCCGGTATCGCTTTGGATAAAGTGGGTTGATGTTATGCCCAGTTTGGGCGGTGCTTTTGGTATCCGCGTTTGGCAGACTTTTTACGGTCGGTAAAGGTCTGGCCACGATGCGGATTGAACTTGGCAACCGGATTGTGCACATAAGGCTCCGGTGCCGACGCTGCTTTCGTCATAAAGGTCTCCCGTCAGCGCGTTGACAACTGTTTCTACGAGGCTCAGTGGTCAGCGGGTCGCGCATAATACAGAGGTCGGCAGGGGCTGAAAAGAGGGTTTTCAAAGAAAAAAATGGCGGGCGGGCGGCATTTTTTACAGCCGCTTTCTAAGTCTCTGAATCGGTTGAACTTTCGCAGTCGAGCACTGGTGTCATCTTTTTGAAAACATTTTCCCAAATAGCAGGCTGATATGCCCGGGCGATGATCTCAGCGTCAGAAACCCGGTTTTCGGGCAGCTGACGGGCGTCTTGCATCTGGGTCAGTATCCAGCCGGCATGGTCCGGGTTGGGGTAGGTCGCCCGGTTCCGGTAGAACAGCTTGTGCCAGCGCGGCTGACCGTCGAGCCAGCGGGCCTGCATGGCCTCCAGCAGCAAATCGGAATCGCAGTTCAGATAATCGGGCCCGGCCAGCCAGTGGGCCACCGAAGCCAGGCTGTTGGGGCCATCCAGCCACTGGCAGGCACGCATAACTGCCCCTATAAGCGCCTCATGGGTTGCTGGTCGCTGTTCGGCGAAATCGGCATGCACCGCCAACACCTTCTCCGGCGCATCGGGCCAGATGTCGTAGCCAAGCAGCGCCAGATTGCCCTGGCAGGCACGCACCGCATCAGTATTCCAGGGCTCGCCAACGCAGAAACTGTCGACATCGCCCTGAGTCAGAGCTGCAACCATTTGCTGAGGCGGCACCACCCGTATCTCGATATCCCGGTTAGGGTCGATGCCTGCCTGCTCAAAAAAGGCACGCAACAGATAGGTATGCATCGACATAGGGAACACCGTGCCAAACACCAGCCTGGGCTGGCCTGAACGTTGGCGCGCCTCTATCAGGGCTTTCAGCGCTGGGCCCAATTGCGACTGTGTTGCGGGCAGGGAACACCCGAGTGCATCCGTCAGCGCATTGGACAGCGTAATGGCATTGCCGTTCAGCCCAAGCGACAGGGCCGTAGTGAGCCGGTTGCGAACCGCCGTACTGGCCAGGGAGGCCTGGCTGGCAACCACCAGAGGAGCCAGTAAATGGGCACCGTCGAGCAGTTTCAGCGACAGCTTGTCCCTGAGGCTGGCCCAGTTGCCCTCCCGGTGAAGGCGTACCTGCAGGCCGGCGTTGGCAAAGAAACCGGCTTCCTGTGCGACGATCAGCGGGGCTGCATCCAGCAGGGGCAGAAATCCCAGGTCCAGTTCGGTGCATTCAGCGTCGTGGGTGGGGTAGTTGGTCATAACAGCAGTCTCTTGTTATCAGGCGCCGGGCCGTCACTTGGGATCAGCCCAGGGGTCAATTCATCCGGTTGGTGCGGTGCCGGGCTATTCATCGAACAGCACCAGAATGTCCTGGGCGATCTCGACCAGGCGCACCTTCTTGTTCATCGCCATTTTGCGCATGGCACCGAAGGCGGCGGCCTCGTCGCATTCCCGATGCTTCATCAGCAGGCCCTTGGCCCGGTCAATGACCTTGCGGTCGGCCAGCTCGTCCCGGGTTTTGCGCAGTTCGCCACGCAAGGCCTGAAACGCCTCAAAGCGGGAAATGGCGACTTTAATAATGGTGTTGACGCGGCTAGCCTGAAGACCATCGACAATATAGGCGCTCACCCCGGCGGCGATGGCGTCGCGAATCACGGTGTCGTCATCGTCTTCGGCGAAGAAAATAATGGGTCGCGGCGTCCGGTCGGAGGTGAGCGCCACGTCTTCCAGCATGTCCCGGTCAGGGGATTGGGCGTCCACGATCACCACATCGGGCTGAAAGGACTCAACCAACTGATAGATACGGTGCTTGTCTGGAGAGCGAATCACCACGGCATAGCCGAGCGCCGTAAGGGCGGTCTCCAGAATATGAGCGCGTTCGAGTTGCTGGTCGATAACAAGAATGTTCATACGCGCAAAGGGGGGTCCTATCAGGCTAAAACGAGGCGTGTGCTTGTCTCTGCAAGGGCTGTGCCTTTAAAATCGCTGCTGCAAGGCGTTATATCGGCCAGAAACGCCGTATTACGGTGCATTTGCCCACTTTTGGGGTGTTTGCTCGCACTTTGTTGGGGCGTATCGTCAGGTCTTGATAAGCCAAATTACCCCGATTGCTTGGCGACTTTGCTGGCAGGGCGTATGGTATGAGACTAAAGTCGGTATAGGTTCGTCGCCGGTATCTGTTCATCACCGCTTGGAGCGTGCTATGTGGTTAGGAGGATTGAGTCGTCTGGAGCCAATGCCTCAGGCGGGTGACCGACACCACCACAGTCACCATCAGGTCGTCCTGGGGTTTGAGGGGAATGCGGCCTTTGAACTCGAAGGCGAGGGCGGTGATCAACTCTGTCTCGGTAATGGCTGCCTGTTACCCACCCAGAGTGATCATGCTTTTCAGGGGCTGGGCGATAACCGCATGGTGGTGCTGGATTTCTCGGTGGATGCGTCGATCGACAGCAGTATCGACCATGAAATGCTGTGCCGGCTGTTTGACCGCCCGCATTTCTTCCAACTCGACGCCCAGTTCGCCAGCCTGCTGACCGCCATGGCCCGTGAGATCGACCAGTTCGGTCACGACCCGCACATGCAGCAGCATGTCAGTGCACTGCTGTTACACAGCCTCTATCAGCGTTTGACCGGCCGTGCCGTACCGGGCCAGGAATCACTGGGCCGGTTCGACCTGTCGAGAATCGACCAGATGATCCGCCAGCGGTTGCAAGACAAAGTATCGGTCACTGACATGGCCGACCTGTGCCACATGAGCATCAGCCAGTTTCACCTGCGGTTTCGCCAGGTCACCGGGATGACCCCCTACCAGTATGTGATGAAACTGCGGCTCGACCAGGCCATCTGGCTGTTGCGCTGCTCCTCCCATTCCATTGCCGACATAGCGCTGGAAACCGGGTTCAGCAACCAGAGTGCACTTACTCACGCTGTTAAAAACCGCACCGGGCATTCCCCAGGGCAGATTCGCAAGCAGGGCGGTGCGCATTAGAGAGAAGAGAACCCTCTCCCCAGCCCTCTCCCGTAGTACGGGAGAGGGAGCCATTACTTGGTTAAATATGACCAGTGCCAATCGCTCATGGCGCTGCCCCTTCAGTCCTCTCTCCACCACAGGGGGAGAGAGTTAGAGAGAGGGGGAACGGCGCAGCCGTTACAACTTTGTCTTCAAAATCTCTCCTTCCTCACCAGCATTTTCGGATTATTTAACAAAAAAAGCCCCGTTTTTGACAATCGCCAAGCGGACTGACTCGGCTACTGTGTCTGAATAACTCCAAATACATGTTCAGGCAGAATGGTTATGACTCAGTTTGACGCCGCTCGTGCGGTAACAGGTGAATACCGGGAACTGTCACCCAAGCAGTGGTTCCAGTTTATTGTTGACCAATACGCTGTCGATGAAGACGAGTATATGGCGCAGTTGGTCGAACTCGCAGAGCCGGGTGAAGACAGCACCAAAGCAATTGAAGCCACCGCCCGCCGTATTGTGGAACGAGTGCGCAGCCAGGGTGATGTCGCCCATGCCGTCGACAAACTGCTGCAGCAATACAGCCTGGATAACGAAGAAGGCGTCATTCTGATGTGTCTGGCTGAAGCGCTGATGCGTGTACCAGACCCGGATACGGCCGACGATCTTATTCGCGACAAGCTGTCGGTGGCCGACTGGAAAGATCACATGGGCAAGTCGGACTCGCTGCTGGTCAATGCCTCGACCTGGGGGTTGATGCTGACCGGTCGGGTTACCTCGCTCGACAGCCGTGAAACTTCCCCGGCCAATCTGCTGTCAAAACTGATTAACCGCGCTGGTGAGCCGGTTATTCGCGCCGCGATGAACCAGGCCATGCGCATTATGGGCAAGCAATTTGTGCTCGGGCGTAGCATTAAGGAAGCCATCAAGAACGGCAAACCCTACCGCAAAAAAGGCTACACCTATTCTTTCGATATGCTGGGCGAAGCGGCGTTCACTGACCCGGATGCTGAACGGTATTTCAAATCATACCGCGATGCCGTTCAGACGCTGGGCGCGCGAATGGATGAATGGCGTGAGGATGCCCCGAAGCCGACGATCTCGATCAAGCTATCGGCGTTGCACCCGCGTTATGAGGAATCGCACCAGGAATGGGTGATGACCGAACTGGCCGAGCGAGTCACAGAGCTGGTTCGCGAAGCACGCAGCCTGGGCGTGGGCATTACCATCGATGCGGAAGAAGCCGACCGGCTGGAGTTGTCACTGCGCTTGTTCGAGCAGGTGTATAACAGCGATGCGGCCAAAGGCTGGGGCCATTTCGGCCTGGTTATTCAGGCCTATTCCAAGCGTGCTCTGCCGGTGCTGGGTTACCTGACGGCCCTGGCCAAAGCGCAGGGCGATATGATTCCGGTGCGCCTGGTCAAAGGGGCTTATTGGGACACGGAAATCAAACATGCCCAGGTGCTTGGCCTGGCGGATTACCCGGTGTTTACCCGCAAGGAAAACACCGATGTCTCTTATATAACCTGCGCCCGCTATTTAATGAGTGCCGAAACCGACGGTGCCATCTACCCGCAGTTTGCCACCCACAATGCCCACACCGTGGCCGTGGTGGCCGAATTCTCCCGGCAGCGCCCAGAACGTGACTTCGAGTACCAGCGTCTGCATGGAATGGGTGATGCGTTGTACGACACCCTGCTCAGCGAAGACAATCATCGGGTGCGTATCTATGCGCCAGTAGGCGCCCACAAGGATCTGCTGCCGTATCTGGTTCGCCGACTGCTTGAAAACGGTGCGAACTCTTCCTTTGTACATCGACTGGTCGATGCAGAAACCCCGGTTGGTGACCTGGTCTCATCACCGGTTGATCTGGCTAAAAGCCGGGCCGTATATCGCAACCCAAAAATCGCTTTACCGTCTGAAATCTATGGCGACAGCCGCCGTAATTCGCAGGGGTACAACCTGTCCGTAGCCTTTGAACGAGAACCGTTGATGCACACGATTGACGCCTGGAACGATACACAATGGGTTCAAAAGCCTTTGCTGGCTGGTAAAGCCGTTTCAACCTCTGAAGTTATTGATGTGAAGAGCCCGTACGACACTCGCCAGGCGGTCGGCCAGGTGCATTTTACCGATGCCGATATGGCGCAGCAGGCACTGGCGACAGCCGATCAGGCCTGGTTTGGCTGGAACCGGACGCCAGCGATCAAGCGTGCCGCCTGCCTCGATAAACTGGCCGATTTACTGGAAGAGAATACCGCTGAATTGATGGCGCTGTGCGCGCGCGAAGCGGGCAAATCGCTGCAGGATAGCATCGATGAAGTACGCGAAGCCGTTGATTTTTGCCGCTACTACGCGGTACAGGCCCGCGAAAACATGAACGAGCCGACGTTGCTGCCCGGGCCGACCGGTGAAAGCAACGAACACTACTACGAAGGCCGCGGTGTCTTCCTGTGCATCAGCCCCTGGAACTTTCCACTCGCCATTTTTACCGGCCAGATCTGTGCGGCATTGGTAGCGGGCAACACAGTGCTGGCCAAACCGGCTGAAAGTACCTCGCTGATCGCCGGCCGTACGGTTGAACTGTTTCATCAGGCCGGCGTTCCGGGTGAGGTATTGCAGTACTTGCCCGGTGCCGGGCCGGTCATTGGCAACGCCGTGCTGAGCGATGAGCGACTGGTGGGTATCGCCTTTACCGGCTCAACCGAAACCGCCCAGCTGATCAACCGCACACTCGCCGAACGCTCCGGTGCCATGCCCACCTTCATCGCCGAAACCGGCGGCCAGAACGCCATGATTGTAGATTCAACCGCATTGCCCGAGCAGGTGGTTGCCGACGTTATGGGCTCGGCCTTTGCCAGTGCCGGTCAACGCTGTTCGGCGTTGCGCGTACTCTGTGTTCAGGACGACGTGGCCGACCGCATCATCGAACTGATCGGTGGCGCCCTGAGTCGCATCGAAATGGGCAACCCACAGTTTTATAAAACCGATTGCGGCCCGGTTATCGATCAGAAAGCGCTTACTGGTCTTACCGATTACGTTGAAAGCTGGCGCAAAAATGGCCGGGTGTTGGCTGAAGCCCAATTAAACGAACACACCGGCCATGGTTATTTCATTCCTCCGGTCGCGATTCAAATTAATGGGTTTGATGAACTGGGCCGCGAGCAATTTGGACCGGTGCTGCACATCTATCGGTTCAAAGCCCGTGAGCTCGACAATGTTATCGCCGACATCAACAAAACCGGCTACGGCCTCACGCTCGGCATTCACAGCCGCAATGAAGCAACCGCAGCCTACATTGAAGCCCGGGTTCGGGTGGGCAACTGCTACGTCAACCGCAACCAGATTGGTGCCGTGGTTGGGGTTCAGCCTTTTGGCGGTCGTGGCCTGTCGGGAACCGGCCCGAAAGCCGGTGGGCCAAATTACATCAAGCGTTTCGCCACAGAGCGGGTACGCACGATCAACACCACGGCCGTTGGCGGTAACGCCAGCCTGCTGTCGCTGGAAAGTGAAGACTGAACATTTCGCTGCGCCGGTGATATCCGGCACTGCGATTGTATCGTTCGACCGGTCTTCAGACCGGAGAATGACACCGGCTATGGGAGGGTCTTATCCTGCCTTTCTTAACCGGTGCGTGTGGCTGATCGCTCCGGCCACACTTTGTTGCCCCGGCTGGATCCGGGGTGTGGAGTTGCGACCTGCGCCTCTATACCCCAGATCGACCCTTCCCCATGCCACGGATCGCGCGTTGGGGATGTCCGGGAGCATAACGAGAGAACACTCGATGACAGCATCGATCACAACAACTAGAACTCGGAGTACATTATGAGCAACACATTAGCGGTCAGTGTGACCTTTATTATTTACCTCGCGGGGATGCTGTGGATCGGCCTCTGGGCCTACCGCCGCACCACCGATTTGTCTGATTACATTCTGGGCGGTCGCTCACTGGGTGCCTGGCCTTCGGCACTGTCGGCCGGCGCTTCCGATATGTCTGGCTGGTTGCTGCTCGGTTTGCCGGGTGCGATTTATGCCTCTGGCATGGGTGAAGCCTGGATTGCGGTGGGCTTGCTGGCAGGTACTTATCTGAACTGGCTGATCGTCGCGCCACGTCTGCGTGCCTATTCACAGGCGGCTTCAGACAGCCTGACCTTGCCCCAGTATTTCAGCAACCGCTTTGAAGACAAGGTCGCGATTCGCGCGATTTCCGCTTTCTTCATCTTGCTGTTTTTCCTGTTCTACACCAGCTCCGGTCTGGTTGCCGGTGGCAAATTGTTCGAAACTGTTTTCGGTTGGGATTACAGCCTTGCCGTGACAGTTGGCACTGTCATGGTCGTCTCCTATACGCTGTTTGGCGGCTATCTTGCGGTGTCATGGACAGATCTGGTTCAGGGCCTGTTAATGGCCGCAGCGCTGATCATTGTGCCTGTTTTCGCATTAATGGTTATCGGCGAAAGCCCAACAGCCGTACTTGAAGCGAAGAATCCAAACCTGGTCAGCATGTTTACCAATGCCGATGGTTCTTCTCTGGGTTTGATCGCGATTATTTCGTCTCTGGCATGGGGGCTTGGATACTTCGGTCAGCCGCACATCCTGGCTCGTTTTAAGGGCATTAAAGACCGCAATGAAGTAAAAAGCGCACGTCGTATCGCAGTTACCTGGACATTCCTCGGCATGGCCGGTGCACTGTTGGTTGGCATTGCCGGCATTGGCTATTTCGACACCGGCTTAGCCGATGGCGAAACGGTCTTTATCAGTCTGGTTCAGGCCTTATTCCACCCTCTGGTAGCGGGCATTCTGCTGGCAGCGATTTTGGCGGCGATCATGTCAACAGCTGATTCCCAGTTGCTGGTGTCTTCTTCGGCGCTGACCGAAGATTTCTACAAGTCAATCTTCAAAAAAGATGCGGATCCGGCTTCATTGATAAAAATTGGTCGTGGTTCTGTGGTATTGATCGCCGTTGTGGCCTGGTTCTTCGCGCTGGATGATGACAGCTCTGTACTGTCACTGGTGTCTTACGCCTGGGCTGGCTTCGGTGCTGCCTTTGGCCCCGCCGTTATTCTGTCGCTGTACTGGAAACGCATGAACCGTGTGGGTTGCATTGCCGGTATTCTGGTGGGTGGCATTACCGTTGTGGTCTGGAAGCAATTGACTGGCGGCCTTTTCGACATGTACGAAATTGTTCCGGGCTTCCTGTTCTCCACCATCGCTGTTTACGTCGGCAGTGTGATGTCGGAAGAACCATCCAAGGAAATGCATGCCACTTTCCAGGAAGTGAATGGCTAAGTCAGGTCAGTTACTGATCGGGTTTATCCGGATGCTTTAACAGTCCGGACACAAAAAAACCGAACGCCTGGCGTTCGGTTTTTTTTGGACAAGACAATGTGGTTAGTAGATCCACTGATAAAAGGCTGCTCCACCGATATAGCCCATCAGTGCCAGCGGTGAGATGTGTTTCAGGTACCAGAAGAAACTGATGCGCTCCATTCCCATGGCGGCCACACCCGCTGCTGATCCGATGATCAGACAGCTGCCACCGGTGCCAGCGGCATAGGCCAGAAACTCCCACATTGGGGCATCGGTTGGATAAACCGAGAGGTCATACATACCCATGGTTGCAGCGACCAGCGGAACGTTGTCGATGATCGCGGACATCATGCCGATCAAAAATACGATGACATTGATGTTGCCAACCGACTCGTCCAGCGTGGTTGCCAGTGATGCCAGCAAGCCGGTGGCTTCCAGTGCGGAGACAGCCAGCAGAATACCCAGAAAGAACAGCACGCTTGGGGTGTCGATGCGTTTCAGCACACGGGTAATGTGCAATTCGGTATCGTCATCGTAGTCGGCGCGGTGGTGAATGATCTCACTGACGATCCACAATACCGACAGACTCAGCATCATGCCCATAAAAGGCGGCAGGTGAGTAACGGTCTTGAAGATTGGGACAAACAGCAAACCAAGAATGCCCACGGTGAAAATGATGTTGCGATGATGACGGGTGACCTGGTCGGCATCCTGTTTGTAGGGCATGGCCTGGGGCGGATGAATCGTCTGGCCACGCAGCGACCAGGTGAGATACAGCATCGGCACCAGCAGGCAGATCAGCGATGGCAGAAACAGCGATTTAATAATGGCCAGCGTGGTAATTTGCCCGCCAATCCACAACATGGTGGTGGTGACGTCGCCAATGGGTGACCAGGCACCACCCGCGTTGGCGGCGACCACAATCATGCCGGCGAAGAACAGGCGTTCCTGTCGGCTGGCAATCAGCTTGCGAATCAGGGAGATCATGACAATGGTGGTGGTCAGGTTATCGAGCGCGGCCGACATGAAAAACGCCAGCAAAGCGATCATCCACAGCAGGGTAACAGTGGAGGTGGCTTTGATTCGATCGGTAATAATCGCAAAGCCGCCATAGGCATCGACAAATTCGACGATGGTCATGGCGCCAAGCAGGAAGAACAGTATTGATCCAATCTCTCCCAGAAAGGTCAGCAACTGGTGCTCCCCAACCCAGGTATGTATCAGAGCTGCCTGGTCGAGGTTGGCGTGCTCCTCCACAAACCAGGCGGGCAGGGTTTCGATAGCGACAAGGTCGCCTGCAAACAAAATATAAACCGTCCAGCACAGGACCGCGCTCATAATGGCCGGTGCGGTCTTATCAATTTTTAGGCTGTGCTCGGCAATAATGGCCAGATAGCCAAGGGTAAAAATACCAATAATCAGAATTAACGCTAAGGGCACAATAACGCTCCATTGTTAAGGGGTTTTGGTGCCAGGAGTCCGCGTTGGCAACCGGGTAGGCGTATCCGGGGTCGGGCGGAATGCCGCCCACTCAACCCTTCCATGGGGCCTGGACCGCAGCATCTCTGCTGCTGACTACCCCGTATAAGCCTACCCGGCAGCAAACGCTTTGCCTGGTGACATATCCGAAAGTTTCGTAGAACAAAAAAAGATCAAGCAAACAGGGTAACTGAACCGTCCGGAGGCGCCTGGGGCCAGGCTTTGCTGTGGCCGTATTTACGGCGTTGATGGTTTTCAGTTGGAAAAGATGCGGTCGATTTTACCGGCAGGCGTTCCAGAACCAGTAACGAAGGCAGTGCGACCGGTTCAGACCGGTCATCGACAGTCAGCTCGGGCGTTGCCCCTGCATCGGCGGGAACGGGTGTGGGGTCCGCGGTTATACCCGGGTCGGATTCAGTCGGGGTCAGACAGGCCGGTTCTGAGGCCGGGTGTGCGGCGGCGGTTGTCGTCAGACAGAGAAATAACCACAGCAAGGTGGTCGGCAGGGCGATCCCGGACAGTCTGGTTGAGAGCAACGCGAACATGGCAACGGCGAAACCCGGTAATGGGTGGGCGAAACAGGGCGCTATTATTCAGGAGTTCAGCCAGAAAGCAAAATCTGTTTTGGTCTGTACGGCCCGGGTCTGTCCCGGTAAGCTCTGCGGCCTCTTTGACCGGCTTGTGAAAAGGATGCCTGTGAACCAAAAAGCCATGATGTTGTCGATTCTGGCCGCCCTTCTGTTGGTGGCGTTGCCCTGGGTACTGGGGTCTCAGGTACCGGGTTATAGCATTGCCCAGTTCATCAGTGAACTGGGCGCGTTCAATATGCCCAACCGGTCGGTTGCCAATGGCGCCTTTTTGCTGATCGGTGCCTTCTGGATGGGGGCCGTGGAGGCGGCGCGTAAAGCGTTGGAGCCGGTTAAGATGGACCCCTGGGTGCGATTCGGTGCCATTGCCTTTGCCGCTAGCTACATCGGCAGTGTGGTGTTTCCCTGTGATCTGGGCTGCCCGGCGACGGGCAGTGGCAGCCAGCTGGTGCACAGCACGCTGATCTGGGTGCTCAGTGCAGGCGCCGTGGTGGCGGGGGTAAGGCTGCAGCCGGTTCCCTCCATCAAAGGCATGAGGGTATTGAAGGTAACGCTGGTGCTACTCTTTCTGGTTATGCAACTGGCCGCCTGGCAGCGCGAATGGTTGCCGGGGGTGTGGCAGCGGCTGTTCGAGTTGAACTTTGCCGTATTGTGGGTGCTTTGGGTCTGGCGCTTGCCCGCCCGGCAGGGGCGGAACTGATCTATTGGTCGTCTTTCGGTCTGTTTCCCGTTTTAGGTGGTTTCCCGATTGAAAAATAGGGTTGGGCGTAATGGTTGAGCGTATTGCGGGCATTGTGGTGCCCATTTTTTTGGTGGTATTGGTGGGGTTTCTGTATGGGCGCAAGCATGCCCCGAATATGGAGGCCGCCAATCGCATCAACATCGATGTGTTCACCCCCTTCCTGATTCTCAGTGTATTCGCCTCGCGCCCGGTTGATCTGGGCGATTACGCACCGCTGGCGGTTGGCGCCATCCTCGTGACCCTGCTGCCCGGCATCGGTGCCTATTACCTGGCCAGGGCCATTGGGGTCAGCTGGAAAACCTTCGTTCCCCCGATGATGTTCCGCAACAGCGGTAATACCGGCTTGCCGCTGATGCTCTTTACCTTTGGTGAAGAGTACATGCCGGCGGCGGTTATTCTGTTTATTGTCGAGAACACCCTGCATTTCACCGTGGGCGCCTGGCTGCTCAACCCCAGAACCCACCTGCTGCATGTACTGAAAAACCCGATGATCATTGCCGCCGCCCTGGGGCTGGCGATCGCCGGTTTCAGCGTGCATTTACCCGACTGGCTGATCCGGTCACTGGCGTTGCTGGGTGACATCGCTGTGCCACTGATGCTGTTCGCGCTCGGCGTGCGGCTGGTTAATCTGGACCTCAGCGGCTGGCGCATCGGCGTGGTCAGTGCCATCGCCTCACCCATTCTGGGCCTGATAGTCGCCTGGCCGCTGGCCCTGATGCTGGACTTGTCACCGGTACAACAAGCCATGCTCATCCTATTCGGCGCCTTGCCACCGGCAGTGCTGAACTACCTGGTCGCGGAACGTTACAACCAACAGCCGGAACAGGTGGCGGCCATGGTGATGTTTTCCAATGCGTTGAGTATTGTGTCGATCCCTCTTGTGCTTGCCTGGGTGCTGGGTGGTGTTTAAAAGTTAACTACCATTGAACACCCATCCAGGAGTATCTCTCAACTGGTCCTTGAAGCCGAGAGCCAAGCGTCAGCTGCTGGGTAGACCTGTCCGGGGTAGTCTGAGGCATGGATGCCGAAGCCTAGGCCCCATGGATGGGTTTACGCCGACCCCGGACAGGTCTACCCAGTGGCTGGCGCGGATTATTGGAAATGTCACAGATTCAACCTCCGTCCCAAGGGTTTAACTTTGTAAGTCTGAGGCTTGATACTCTGGTAAAGCAGTGCTTAGCTATGGGTAACGAAATGTATTCATTGTCCGGAGACAGTCGGTGTCACCGCCGTGTGAAAGGTTGTTTGAGTGCCCTGATCACAGAATAACTCGGTTACCCTGAAAACGTGGTTTGTTCTGTCTCGCTGAATACAGATTCAGAGGGGATAGTTATGACGACAAAGATGACCCACGATCATTCGACTGTGGAACAATCCCGCCTGGCCAGTCGCCAGGTAGCAGCCTCCCGTTTCGCCCAAAATATGCCCTCCGCTGACCTGCAACCGCCTGGCTGGGTTAAAAACGTTCTGGATCAGGCTGATGTCCGGGTTCAGGGCGACCGCCCCTGGGATATTCAGGTATATGACCCCCGGCTTTACGGTCGCCTGTTGCGGCATGGCTCTGTTGGGCTGGCCGAAGCCTATATTGATGGCTGGTGGAATTGTTACCGGATTGATGAACTCATTACCCGCCTGATGAGAACCGGGGTTCAGACCCGCATGCCGGCCCTGGTGCGCTTCAAAGATGCCTGCCGGGCTCTGGCGTATCGGCTGATCAACTTTCAGTCGGACCGCCGCGCCTTTACCGTGGGTAAAGTGCATTACGACATCGGCAATGATCTGTTTCGGCGCATGCTCGACGACAGCATGATGTACAGCTGTGCCTACTGGGCGAAGGCCAACAGTCTGGCCGAGGCACAGCAGGCCAAGATTGATTTGATATGCCGCAAACTGGATCTCAAACCCGGCCAGACGGTGTTGGATATTGGTTGTGGCTGGGGTGGCCTGGCGGAGCATCTGGCACGACACTATCAGGTGAAGGTCGTTGGCGTCACGGTGAGCCAGGAGCAGCAGGCCTTTGCCCAGCAGAAACTGTCGGACTTGCCGGTGGATATCCGCCTGGCTGATTACCGCAGTTTGACCGGTCGGTTTGATCGCATCGTCTCGGTTGGTATGTTCGAACACGTAGGTGCCAAAAACCACCGCACCTACTTTGAAACAGTGCACCGCTTGCTGGCTGAAGACGGCCTGTTCCTGTTGCACACCATTGGTGAGGAGGCCGACACTGCAGCGCCCGAGCCCTTTATCAACAAATACATCTTCCCCAATGGAAAAGTCCCGTCGCGGCGCGAGATCAACAACGCCGGCCTGGGCTTGTTCCGCCTGGAAGACTGGCACAACTTCGGGCCCGATTACGACCGCACACTGATGGCCTGGGCGCAACGGGTCGATGCCGCCTGGCCCGAACTGTCTGACCGGTACGATGAGCGGTTTCAGCGGTTGTGGATGTTTTATCTGTACAGCTGTGCCGCCTTCTTCCGTTCCCGGCAGGGGCAATTGTGGCAGCAGGTGTATTCACCGCTGACCTCAGATCAGGAATACCGGAGCGTCCGTTAATCTTTCACACAAATCGTGGATGTATCCAGATTTACAACAGCTCAACATCGGCGCAAAGGTCGTTAACTGACCGTCCTTATGCGGTCTCGCAGACCTTTGTCGACGATGATACGGGTGGAGATTTCCTCAATCGACAGTCGGGTGGTATCAATAAAGGGAATACCAAAACGCCGGAACAGGGCCTCGGCCATGCGAACCTCATCTTCGCACTGGCGCAGGGAGGCGTAATCGCTGTTGGCTTTGCGGCCATCGCGAATCTGATTTAACCGTTTCGGGTCGATGCTCAGGCCATAGAGTTTATTGCGGTAGGGCTCCAGTGCTTTGGGCATTCTGGATTCTTCGAAGTCGTCGTCGGTCAGCGGGTAGTTGGCCGCATAAACGTTTGCCTGCAGTGCCAGAAAAATGCTGGTAGGAGTTTTGCCGCTGCGCGAGACCCCGACCAGAATAATGTCTGCCTTGTCGTAGTGGTGCAGGCGTCGGCCGTCGTCGTTCTCCAGGGCGAACTGCATGGCGTCCATGCGGCGCTGGTAGTGGCCATGATCGGCCGACACCTCAGGGCGACCGATGCGAATGTTGGACGCTTGCCCCAGCAGTTGTTCCAGCGGGCCGAGGAAGGTGGAAATAATATCAACGGTGTGAGCATCGCTGTTGTGCACAATGGCGCGTATTTTCGGATCGATGATGGTTTCAATGATGATCGGTTGCAGCCCGGATTCGCGTGCGGCCTTGGCCACCCGATCAATCGCATTGCGTGCTTTTTGTTCCGTGTCAATAAACGACAGAATGGTTTCGGTAAACTGGGTACGGTCGAAATGAGACAGCAGGCTGTGGCCCAGAGTTTCAGCAGTAATACCGGTGCTGTCAGAGATAAAGAAGACGGGGCGGTTGGCGCTCATGGGCAATTCCTTGCTGCCAGTGTTTTTACGGATGGATCAGGGTGTTGATCGTGTCTTACACTATAGCGGCAAAGAGGGGGTGCCGGCCATTCCGCATGGCAATGATCACCATTCACAGAATAAATGCACAAAGCCCTCTTTCTGAGGTTTAATGAATGGCACTGCCCGGCAACAGGGCAGGCCAACCTATCGACTAGCACGTGGAGAACAACATGGAATTCGTTAAGGACTTTACCGAACTGGGTATTCACGACGTACCCACCGTGGGGGGCAAGAACGCTTCCCTGGGCGAAATGATCAGCCACCTGTCCGCTCTGGGCGTGACGGTTCCGGGTGGTTTCGCAACCACGGCCGAGGCTTATCGCGAGTTCCTGGCGTTTGAGGGGTTGAAGGCGCGGATCGACGAACGGCTGGCATCACTGGATGTTGATGACGTTGAGGCGCTGGCGAAAGTCGGCCGCGAGATTCGCTCGGAGGTGATGCTGGCGCCGTTCCCAGACCGGCTGGAGCAGGAAGTGCGGGCTGCCTACCAGACGCTGACCGACGGCGACCCGGGCCGCTCCCTGGCGGTTCGCTCCTCAGCCACCGCCGAAGACCTGCCCGATGCCTCCTTTGCCGGCCAGCAGGAAACCTTTCTAAACATCCACGGTATCGATGAAGTGCTGCAGGCGATCAAGGAAGTCTTTGCTTCCCTGTTTAACGACCGCGCCATCGCCTATCGGGTTCACCAGGGGTTCGACCACGCTCACGTTGCGCTGTCTGCCGGCATTCAGCGCATGGTGCGCAGTGATATCGGTGCCTCCGGCGTGATGTTTACCATGGACACTGAATCCGGTTTCGATCAGGTCGTGTTTATTACCTCTGCCTACGGCCTTGGCGAAACCGTGGTTCAGGGTGCGGTCAACCCCGATGAATTTTACGTCAGCAAACGCGCCCTGGCCGATGGTCACCACGGCATTTTGCGCCGAACGCTGGGCAGCAAACTGATCAAAATGGTGTATGGGGCCTCTGCTGAAACCGGCAAGTCGGTTGAAACCGTTTCCGTACCCGAAGCCGACCGGAGTCGGTTCTCGCTCAGTGACGACGAAGTGGAACAACTTGCCCACCAGGCGATGACCATCGAAAAACACTACAAGCGCCCAATGGACATCGAATGGGCCCGCGACGGTGAAGACGGCAAGCTGTACATCGTACAGGCGCGTCCGGAAACGGTGAAAAGCCGGGGCTCGGCGACAGTCATTGAACGCTACGCCCTGAAAGAAAAAGGCAAGTTACTGATCGACGGCCGCGCCATTGGCCAGCGCATCGGCTGCGGCCCGGTTAAGGTAATTGATGATTTAAGCCAGATGCATCAGGTGCATGCTGGCGACGTACTGGTTACTGATATGACCGACCCGGACTGGGAGCCCATTATGAAACGGGCGTCCGCCATCGTGACCAATCGGGGTGGTCGTACCTGCCACGCGGCCATTATTGCCCGTGAACTGGGGATTCCGGCTGTGGTCGGTTGCGGCGATGCCACCGATAAGCTGGTAAGCGGTGAAGACGTGACGGTCTCCTGTGCCGAGGGTGATACCGGCCGTGTTTACCGGGGGCTGCTGAAGTTCAACGTCGAAGAGAACGATCTGAGCACCATGCCGGATCTGCCGTTCAAAATCATGATGAACGTTGGCAACCCGGACCGGGCTTTTGATTTTCAGTCGTTGCCCAATGCCGGTGTCGGCCTGGCGCGTCTTGAATTCATCATCAACCGGATGATCGGTGTGCACCCCAAGGCCCTGTTGCATTATAACGAGGCCCCGGTTGAAGTGCGCGAGAGCATTGATCACCGCATGGCGGGCTACCCGAGCCCGGTTGATTTTTACGTTGAAAAAATCGTCGAAGGGGTGTCTTCCATTGCCGCCGCCTTTTACCCGAAACCGGTGATCGTGCGCCTGTCCGATTTCAAATCGAACGAATACGCTCACCTGGTGGGTGGTTCCCAGTACGAACCCCAGGAAGAGAACCCGATGATCGGTTTTCGCGGCGCCTCGCGTTACATCGACGACTCCTTCCGCGAGTGTTTCGAACTGGAATGCCGGGCGATGAAAAAGGTGCGCAATGAGATGGGGCTGACCAACGTCCAACTCATGGTGCCGTTCGTGCGTACGGTTGACGAAGCGCGTCAGGTCGTTGAGCTGCTGGCCGACAATGGTCTGGAATCCGGCAAGGATGATCTGAAACTGATCATGATGTGCGAGCTGCCGTCCAACGCCTTGCTGGCCGATCAGTTCCTGGAGTACTTCGATGGTTTCTCGATTGGCTCCAACGACCTGACCCAGCTGACCCTGGGCCTTGATCGGGATTCCGGCGTCATCGCGCACCTGTTCGATGAGCGCAACGACGCCATCAAAATCCTGCTCAGCATGGCCATTCAGGCTTGCCGTAAAGCCAATAAATACATCGGCATTTGCGGCCAGGGCCCGTCAGACCATCCGGATTTTGCCGAGTGGCTGATGGACCAGGGCATTGAATCGGTGTCGCTGAACCCGGACTCCGTGCTCAGCACCTGGATGTACCTGGCCGAGCACCACGGCAAAAGCTGATCGGTTTAGAGCGGGGCATCCGCATTAATATTCAGCCAGACCGGCCGGTGATCGGATGCCCGTTCCACGCTTTGGCTGAGCGGTGACCCCGGCTTCGGCCAGAAGACACCTGTATCCAGAACCGGCAAGTGAGTCGACGGCAGTACATAGTCGGCTCTTAGCCGCCAGCGCGCGGTTAAATCATCACCTCTGGCCGACAGGGGCCGCAAAGGCTGTATAGCCGGATGAGACACCAGGTTCCGGATGGCGTCGGGCTGACTGTCCCCACCAGTGGGCGACGCATTCAAATCACCGGCGACAATGAAGGGCTGGCCGGGTGCCAGCCCTCCGCTTAATCCCTCGTCGTCGGTCATATACGACTCACCATTGATGTAATCAACCCAGAATCGAATCTCATCGTGATTACGGCAAACATTGCGCCGTTCCGGGCCGTCGAAGGCCGGTGGCGTGGGATGACTCACCAGTAAATGACACACCCCGGTGGGCAGTTCAACCGGCAAATCCCAGTGCGACTTGCTTGATAGGCGCAGTACCGCCAAATCCTCTTGCGAATAAAACGCCGGGCCATCCGGGTTAACTGGCAGCAGCGCTGATGGCATATCGCGCCATAAAAAGTGCTGAAACGTCCGGCACTGCTCGATCCGGAGCGGAAAGGCAGACAACACCGCCATGCCATACTGCCCGGGGAAATCGCCGAAGCCAAAAGGCGTTTCTTGCGGATGAGTGGGGTCCTGTTTCACCAGATCCCGCCCCGAGGGTACCCCTGTATTCACCGGTGCGGCATAACGGTAGGGGAAATCCATGCCCGCCTCGCCCAGACGTTTCTGAAACGCGGCCAGCGCCTGATGGTCCGGGTCGTAATCCAGTTCATTGATGACCCAGATGTCCGCGTCCACGTCGGCCATTACTTGCATTAAAGACGACAATTGAGCGCTGGGCCCGGATGTCAGTTCGGCAATCAGGTCGCCGGCACCAGGCCGGTTGAGGGCGACATTGTAAGTGGCGACACGAATGGTATTCACCGTAAGCCCTTGCAGTTATCCATCAATGGCCAGTTTACGGTCTTGCCGTAGCGATTGCAGCACGGCGTTCCGAATGCAGATCGAGTGCAAACCCGACCCCGGCAAGCAGTAACACACCGGCAAGGATCAGCCAAAAGCCGCCAATACCGACCAGGGGCACCAGCCACGAGAAACCGAAGGTTAGCACCACGCCGCCGGCCTGAAGCGAGAGGCTCAGCAGGCTGTAAAG
>DASSWT010000176.1:0-2445 GCA_035704555.1 Saccharospirillum sp.
CCATCGGCATCATGGACGCCCAGTGACCGAGTTTCGTCTCCAACAGGCCGCGCTGACCGTAAGCGACCACCCGATATTGCACGATCTGGATCTCAGCATCCGTTCGGGCGAACGGGTGGCGCTGCTGGGAGAATCCGGCGCGGGCAAAACCACCCTGTTGCGAGCGCTGCGCGAGCAGCAACCGGACCGGGTGGCCTGGTGCCCGCAGCAGCCCGGCCTGGTGCCGGTGCTGTCTGTCTTTCACAACCTCTATATGGGCCGGCTCGACCACTATGCCACGGCCTATAATCTGCTGAACCTGATTCGCCCTACTCCGGCCCGACGCCGCGAGGTTACCAAGCTGGCCGACCGGCTCGGCTTGGGTGACCGGTTATGGACGCCGGTGGAACAACTCTCTGGCGGTCAGCAAAGCCGGGTAAATCTCGGCCGGGCGCTGTATCAGCAACGCCCCATCTTCATCGGCGACGAGCCGGTGTCGGCCATCGACGAACGCCAGGGCGCCGACCTGCTCGCACTGGTGTGCGAACAACACGAAACCGTCGTGCTCGCCCTGCACAACATCGACCAGGCCCTGGCACACTGCAACCGCATCATTGGCATTCGCGCCGGGCGTGTGGCTTTCGACCGCCCAAGCGATCAACTGACCAGCGCCGACATCAAACCGCTTTATCCATCAGACGCTTCATGACCACGCGCCCCCTGCCCCGCGACACTGGCGCCATGCGCCGTACCACCGGCCTGTTCATTCTGCTGGCGCTGTTTTGTCTGCCCTGGGCCGACATCGCCGTGCATACCCTGGCCCCCGGCCAGGAACTGGGGCGTCTGGCGCAAGGCCTGCTGTGGCCACAATGGCCAACGACCCGCACCCTGGCCGAGGCCATTGCAAGCACCCTGGCCTTTGCCTTTCAGGGTGTAGCGTTAGGTGCCGTCGTCGGCTTTGGCCTGGCGTTGCTGTACCGGCGGCGAGCCGTGCGCTGGCTTGCCGCCTCACTGCGTGCGGTGCATGAACTGTTCTGGGCGCTGTTGTTTATTCAGTTATTTGGGCTGAGTGCTCTGGCCGGTGTGTTAGCCATTGCCGTGCCCTACGCCGGAATATTCGCCAAGGTATACGGCGAACTGTTCGAGGAGACCGACCCGGCCCCGCGCCAGGCATTGCCGACCAACGCCAGCCGACTGTCGAGCCTGATGTTCACCACCCTGCCCCAGGCCTGGCCTAACATCGCCGCCTACACCCGCTACCGCTTGGAGTGCGGCATTCGCAGCTCCGCCGTGCTCGGCTTCATCGGCTTACCGACGCTGGGCTACCATCTGGAAAGTTTGCTGCGCCAGGGCTTCTACGCCGAAGCGGCGCCGTTTTTCTATGCCCTGCTGATTCTGATTGCCACCCAACACCGCTGGTGCCGGGGCTGGATGATTCCGGCCTTGCTGCTGGCGGCGCTGTGGTGGTTACCGCCGGTCGCCCCGGTAAACGGCACCCTGATCTGGCAATTCCTCACCCACGACATTGTGCCCGCCCCACTGCGCAGTGGCGCAGACGCACTGCCCTGGTTCATCGACCTGTGGCAAAGCCAGCTATGGCCAGGGCTAATTAACACCCTGGTGCTGGCGATGCTGTCACTGGTGGTAATGGGGTTGCTCGGCGTGATGCTGTTCCCTTCGGTTTCGCGCTTATTCGGCAACCGTTGGACACGCGGTCTAAGCCACGGCGTGCTGGTGGTGCTGCGCTCGCTGCCGGAATACCTGCTGGCGTTTATTGCACTGATATTGCTCGGCCCCAGCATGCTGCCCGCCATTATCGCGCTCGGCCTGCACAACGGTGCGATCATCGGTCACCTGATCGGCCAGTACAGCAACACCCTGGTGTTACGCGATGATGCCGCGCGGGGTATAAACCGTTATTTCTTCGAGGTGCTGCCACGCCAGTTCCGGCTGTTCCTGGCGTTCTCTCTCTACCGTTTCGAAACCGTCATCCGCGAAACAGCCATTCTCGGCATGCTCGGCATTCCCACGCTCGGCTTCTTTATCGATTCCGCCTTCGCCGAGTTCCGGTTCGACCGGGCGGTCATGTTGCTCGTCGCTAGCGCTGTGCTTAACATCGCCGTAGACGGATTCGCGCGCCAGATAAGGCGACGGTTGCACTTGCAGCAGCAAGTGCATGTGTGCTGAAGAGAACGAGGGCTTCACCAGATCACATCCGACAAACTAACGGTCTTTGGTTTCCAGTAATTCCCGAAGGGCAACAGGTAACACGGCGAAAGTGGCGCAAATGCCCATAAACTGCGTCATCGAGCCGATGGCGATGAGCCCACCCAGAGAGTAGAGCACATGAGTCAGATTATAGCTGAGGCCGACGTCTGGCTGGCGCGCCGATACTGGCTGGGCGTGCCGGCCCGCCACCGCCCCCAGGTCCTGCGCAAACTCCGCTCCGCCTGAAAGCCACAGCGC
>DASSWT010000232.1:0-2079 GCA_035704555.1 Saccharospirillum sp.
CGTCCAGTCATAGATTGGTAGGACTAGCGGGGTAGCTCGCTGAAACAAGAGGCTTGCGGCCAGGCCTGGTCGAACTGAGCGCACAACAGCTGCACGGCCGCTTGAGCCCGTGGCGGCAACCCATCGGACAGGTAGCGCTGAGCTTGCTGCTGCACGGCCTGCCGAAATGGACGGTTATCGGTCGGGGCGCCATTCAGGTTATCGGTACTGGTGCGGAATGGTCGGCCAGCAGCAGCAGCCAGCCACCATTCGATGGCCTGGGGTTTAACCTCGACCTGCTCAAACGCTGCCTGCTGCCCGGCATCGCGTCCATCCGGGCAGTACCAGTAGCCATAATCTTCCTGCAGGCGGCGCTCGGCTCCGGCCAGGCACCAGTGGGCCAGTTCGTGTAGGGCGCTGTTGAAGTAGCCGTGGGCAAACACGATTTGGTGAAAACCATCAGGCACAGCCGCAGGCAAGTAGACCGGTTCACCGGAACCAGCCACCAACTGTGATTGCCAGTCCCGCTCCAGCCAGGGGTTCAGGCAATCGAGCAGATTCGTCACGCCAGCTTCCCATTGAGCAACCGGCATGACGCCCAAGTCGCTGACCCTGACTAAGTTGGATGGAGATGAAGCTACCCGCATGAATTCGCCTTCGAATCGTTCGCCCGGCAGTTTACTGTTTGCGAAACACTACGCAAGTCAGGCATGACCAAACCTACACTGCATGGCGAAACGCCCTAAAAGTGCGCATACTATCGCGCCTCTTAAACAGCGTACGTCACGTCAAGGAATCAGTAGTGGACCAGAGCCATCAACCCAAACCCATCCGCCAGGCCAGCCTGGTCGGGCGCACGCTGAGCGAATGGAAAACGCTGGCATTGCTCGGAGGACCGATTCTTGTCGCCCAGCTGGCACAGATGGCGAACGGGGTTATCGATACCATTATGGCCGGTCATGCCAGCGCCGAAGACCTGTCGGGCGTGGCCATCGGCACCAGTCTCTGGGTCCCGCTGTTTCTGTTTTTCATGGGGGCACTGAGCGCCCTGCAACCGATCATTTCCGGTTACCGGGGCAGCAACACCCTGAATCGCATCATGCCCATTACCTGGCAGGGCCTGTACATTGCCGCCGGTGCGGCGGTGCTGATCATCCTGTTTCTGGTTAATGTGCGGCCCATTCTGGATGCGCTGCAACTGGAAACCAACACGGCCCGCATCACCCAGGGCTATTTATCAGCCTTTGCCTGGGGCATACCCGCCATTCTGGTGTTCGCAGCCCTGCGCGGCCTGACCGACGGACTTGGTCATACCAAAGCTTTTATGGCCTTCTCCCTGCTCGGCACCGGTATGAACCTGCCACTGAACTACATTCTGATCTACGGCAAGCTCGGCATGCCTGAGCTTGGCGGCATCGGCTGTGGCTGGGCAACGGCGATTTCCAACTGGGTTGCCGTTACTGGCTTCATCATCTACTTGAACCGCAGCCGGCATTACAGCCGCTTCCACCTGATTGACGACTGGGTCAAACCCCACTGGGCCGACATCAAATATGTGCTGAAACTGGGCGTACCCATTGGTTTTACGATCTTCATCGAAGCCAGCGTCTTCTCGGTCATCGCCCTGTTCCTGGCACCGCTTGGGCCGGTGGTGGTCGCTGGCCATCAGATCGCACTGAATGTCGTCTCACTGGTCTTCATGGTGCCACTGAGTCTCGGCATGGCCCTGACACTGCGCATCAGCTTCCTGATTGGCGCACAATCAACAGATGCCGCCCGACTGAACGCCCGCAGCTCCCTGGTTCTGGTCATGGCGATCGCCGCCGTCTATGCAACCCTGTTCTTCCTGGGCTCTGACCTGATCGCCCGCCTGTACACCAGCGACCCGGATGTTCAGGCCGTTGCCGGGTTGCTATTGGCCTACGCAGCGATCTTCCAGATCGCCGACGTGATGCAAGTCACTTGCATCAGCGCCCTGCGTGGCTATCGCGATACCCGCATTCCAATGTACATCATGATGCTGTCGTTCTGGGCCATCTGTCTGCCCCTTGGCTATGTACTGACCTTTACCGACTGGATAGTTCCAGCCATGGGCGCCGC
>DASSWT010000226.1:0-69253 GCA_035704555.1 Saccharospirillum sp.
ACGAATTACTTGATTCCCAATGTTAAAGATCGACGACAGCGCGTTGGGCTTGCCGTTTGAAGAGGCGCGTATTCTACGCCTCCGCTCCTTTGTGTCAACTCTTTTATAAAGAAATGTTGTTTAGAATCAGTTCTTTAGAGCGTTCACTTCATCTGGCGGCCGAGCCGGTTGGAGCCGCTGTTCGGTCACAGCGGAGGCGCATTATAAAGATGCAACCTCCCCAGTCAACCCCCGCGTGCACCCTGATGCCACATTGCTTCATAGACACGGGAAATACCCGCTACTTCATTGTCCAGACTGAACTGATCCCGTACTTTTTGGCAACCCGACTGTTTCATGCTTTGCAATTCGTCAGGAGAAGACAGCAACCGTTCAACAGCATCCGCCACCTGGGAGGACGACTCCAGCTCGACCAGATAGCCCGTCCCGCCATCCTCAACCATGGCCTCATAGGCACCGGTACGACTGGCAATCACAGCCGTGCCGGATACCATGGCTTCAATAGGTACCAGACCAAAGCCTTCGTAACGGGCCGGCGCGCAGACGATGTCCAGCTGACTATAAAGCAGCGGCATGTCATCAGCGGCGACTTCATCCAGGAAGAACACTCGATCCAAAACGCCGGCGCTAGCCAGTTGCTGCTTGAGCCGACGCGCGAAAGACTGGTATTTGGAGGTAACCTTTCCAGCAATAATGGCGCAAGCCTGTGGGTGGTTGGGCAAGGTAGCACAGAGCGCTTCAACGAACAGATCCGTGCCTTTCTCGGGGCGCACCCGCCCGACAATGCCCAGACGAACACTGAATCTGCACCAGGGTTGCGCCTGACTTTTCTCGCTACTGCCGTCACCCAGTTCGAAACGCTTTATATCCACGCCATGCGGAACAACCGCCGCCACCTCAGTCAGGCAGACAGCAGCACGGTCGCTCGTCGCGATGACAGCGTCCATGCGGGCGATCAGTTGCCTCGGGTACCAGCTGTGCCGGCGAATCGCCGCACTGGTGAACACCAGCTTTACCGGCAATCTGAGGATGTCGCGCGCCACAATACCCCAGAACATTTCATTGTTGCGACGGACATGCCAGATGCGGAACGGACGACCAACAGGTGCACGCGCCATTTCCCGGAACCCGGCCCACAGGGACTGAGCCGGAATGTCGCCCTGGGGCCGGCGCGCCAGAAACATCAGGTGATAGCGATCATTCAGCTGCGGCAGCAAGGCGCGAATGGAGGCGCTGACGCCTGTGATTCGGTGATGCAGATCAGACAGCACCAGCTCACAGGATGGGGAGGATGAATCAGCCGCGGTGCGCTTTGGCAAGGTATTCCTCCGACTGCATTTCCTGTAGGCGGCTGACGGTGCGTCTGAATTCGAACCCCAGCCGCCCATCCTGATACAGGGCTTCAATATCTGCCTCTGCGCTCATCAGTAATTTCACCTGCCGATCATAGAACTCATCAACCAGATTAATGAAGCGACGAGCCTTGTCATCATTCTTGCCATGGAAAACGGGCACCTTGCTGATCAGCACTGCATGAAAACACTGGGCAATTTCGATGTAGTCATTCTGACTTCTGGGGCCGTCACACAGGGCATCGAAATCAAACCAGACGACATCTTCACACATTCTCAGCGTTTTTATACTGCGCCCCAGTACATCAAGCGGTTGCTTCTCTTCGACTTCTTCCAGGTCTGGCGCCAGTCTTTCAAAGCTTGAAGCCAGGGATGCCTCGGCTTCTTCATCAGCTGGCGTATGGAAAATCTTCACCTGAGTCAGGGTACGCAATCGGTAGTCGATACCGCCATCCACGTTCATCACCCGGGTGTATTTCTTGACCAGATCGATGGCGGGCAGGAACAGGGCTCGTTGCAGGCCATCCTTGTAAAGGCCATCCGGCTCGATATTGGAAGTGGCGACCAGCGTCACACCTCGCTGGAACAGCGCCCGGAGCAAATTGGCGAGTATCATGGCATCGCCAATGTCGGATACAAAAAACTCGTCAAAACACAGCACCCGGGCTTCCTGGCTTATTTCCTCCGCCACACCCTCAAGCGGATTAGCCTGCCCGCGGTGATCCTTCAACCCCTGATGAACGCGGCGCATAAAGTGGTGAAAGTGCATTCGCCGCTTGTCATCAAATGGCAGAGTGTCGAAAAACGTATCCATCAGATAGGTTTTGCCACGGCCAACACCGCCCCAGAAATACAGCCCGGTTACCGGTTCGTTTTGCTTGCGAAACAGGCGAGTCAGGCGTCCGGTGAGGCTGGCTTCATCGGCGCGCTGGGCAATCAATTGGTCGTAAAGTTGCTGCAATGCCTTGACGGCTTCCTCCTGAGCCGGATCATGGGAGAAACCTTCTTTACTAAGGTCGGCCTGATAACGTGTCCAGGGTGTAGTCATCCGGTGCTCCGGGCAGGGTATGGAGGGGTCGAAATTTTACGGGAACCATTGTCACAATCAATGACTGACAGGCACAAATGTTTCTCATACCACGCCTTTTTAAAGGCTTTATACTGATATCACTGTCCGTCAGGGCAGAACGACGGGCACCTTGCTTCATCTATACTGTGTCTGAGTAGAAGCTTAATGGAGAACACAATGCTGCAACTGGACTGGATTACTCTCATCGTCATCATCGTCATAGCGCTGCTCGCCGGAGCCGTGCTAAGCCGATTGTGGAGCAAGGCGCAAGGAGAAGATTCAAGCGGCCTGAAGCGTCAGCTGGAGGAATTGAAGCGTCAGCATCAGAACTATCAGATCAACGTAACCGAGCATTTCAACCGCACCACCGAGCTGATTGACAACCTGAACCAGAGCTACGCCAGCATCCGGGATCACCTGAATCAGGGTGCCGACCAGTTGGTGGCCCCTGAATATCGCCTGGAATCGGCCCGCGCCGGCGGCGAAGACCTCCAGGATCTGGCCCCGCAGCCCGCCAAAAACACCGATGAGTTTGACATGCCCCGGGATTACGCCACCAAAACCCCGAAAGACGTTGGCATGCTGTCTGAATCCTTCGGGTTCTCACGAGTAGAAGAAAGCACTGCGACGCCGGACCCCGACTCTGAGCCGAAGAAGGGAACGGCTTCGAAAAAGTCGCGATAGGTCTATTCCTAAACGATCTTAAAAGCCTGATAACAATAACAAAAAGCTTTGTTATAGTTCGTCCAGATCACTTCTGTACTGGACGAACTATGTCACACGACGTATTTACCCATCTCAAACAGCTTGAAGCCGAGAGCATTCACATCATTCGTGAAGTAGCAGCCGAGTTCGATAACCCGGTCATGCTCTACTCCATCGGTAAAGACTCTGCGGTCATGCTGCACCTGGCCCGCAAAGCCTTCTTCCCCGGACGCCTGCCATTCAAGCTGATGCATGTTGATACTGGCTGGAAGTTCAAGGAAATGTATGAATTCCGGGACCGGCTGGTAAAAGAGTATGAGCTCGACCTGATCGTCCATCGCAATGAAGACGGCGTGCGTCAGGGCATTAATCCGTTTGATCACGGCAGTGCCAAACACACCGATATCATGAAGACTCAGGCGCTCAAGCAAGCTCTGGATCTGCACCGCTTTGACGCGGCTTTCGGCGGCGCCCGGCGTGATGAGGAAAAATCCCGGGCCAAAGAGCGGGTCTACTCCTTTCGCGACCGCAACCACCGCTGGGACCCTAAGAACCAGCGGCCGGAGCTGTGGAACATCTACAACGGCAAGATCAACCGGGGGGAGAGCATCCGGGTATTTCCGCTGTCCAACTGGACTGAGCTGGATATCTGGCAGTACATCCACCTGGAGTCGATCCCCATCGTCCCGCTGTACTACTCGGCCGAACGCCCGGTGGTGGAGCGCGATGGCATGCTGCTGAACGTCAACGACGAGCGCATGAAACTGCGCCCCGGCGAAGAAGTTCAGCATAAGCAGGTGCGTTTCAGAACGCTGGGCTGCTACCCGCTGACCGGGGCCGTTGAGTCGACGGCCACCACACTGCCCGAGATTATTCAGGAAATGTTGCTGACCACCACCAGCGAACGTCAGGGCCGTGCCATCGACCACGATTCATCGGGTTCCATGGAGAAGAAAAAGCAGGAAGGCTATTTCTGATTCAAACGGCAAACCCCCGAACGATTTCCGTTGAGCGCCGGCAGGCATCACCGACGCACAGTATGAGGAAGCAAGACCCATGGCACACCAGTCCGATTTGATTGCTCAAGACATTGATGAGTATCTGAAACAACACGAACAGAAAGAACTGCTGCGTTTTCTGACCTGCGGCAGTGTCGACGATGGCAAGTCCACCCTGATCGGGCGGCTGCTGCACGACTCGAAGATGATCTACGAAGATCAGTTGGCGGCGATCGAGAAAGACAGCCGCAAATCCGGCACCACCGGTGAAAAGATTGACCTGGCCCTGCTGGTAGACGGCCTGCAGGCGGAGCGCGAGCAAGGCATCACCATTGATGTCGCCTACCGCTATTTCTCAACCAACAAGCGCAAATTCATCATTGCCGACACCCCGGGGCACGAGCAGTACACCCGGAACATGGCCACCGGTGCCTCCACCAGTGACCTGGCGATCATCCTGATCGATGCGCGCTACGGCGTACAAACACAAACCCGCCGGCACAGCTACATTGCCAGCCTGCTGGGTCTGAAACACGTGATCGTGGCCGTCAACAAGATGGACCTGGTGGATTTCAGCCAGGAACGCTACGAGGAAATTCAGGCAGACTACCTGACGTTTACCGAGCAGCTGAACCTGCCCGATATTCGTTTTGTGCCCATATCGGCACTCGACGGTGACAATGTGGTCACGCTGAGCGAGCGCTCTAGCTGGTACGCCGGCCCGACACTGATCGAACTGCTCGAAACGCTCGAGATCAATCGCGACAGCGACCAGAGCCAGTTCCGGTTACCGGTGCAGTACGTGAACAGGCCCGACCTCAATTTTCGCGGCTTTGCCGGTACCATTGCCTCGGGTGAGATCAAACCCGGTGACCGCATCAGCGTGCTGCCCAGCGGCCTGTCATCAACCGTTGAACGCATCGTAACTTTTGACGGCGACCTTGACCGCGCGCATGCCGGCCAGGCAGTGACACTGACGCTGACCGACGAAATTGATATCAGCCGCGGCGATATGCTGGTGGGGGCAAATCAGTCACCTCTTGTTGCCCAGGCCTTTCAGGCCAAACTGGTGTGGATGCACGACGACGCCATGGTGCCCGGTCGACAGTATGATTTTAAAGTCGGCGCCCAGACCGCCACCGGCCAGTTTACCCGGCTAGATCGTCAGATCGATGTGAACAGTCTGAATACAATCTCGACAGACACCCTGCCACTGAACGGCATTGGCGACGTCAGACTGCAATTGAACAAAACCATCGTCGCCGACCCCTATCGCAGTCATCGGGCGACAGGTGCTTTCATTGTGATCGACCGGCTGAGCAACATAACCGTCGGTGCCGGTATGATCGAAAGCGCGGCTGACGTTTCAGATGCTCACCCGGTCAGTGAAACGGAACGCCGGGCACGCTACCGCCAGCAACCGGTCTCACTGGTCCTGGCGGTCGACAATGCGGCCGAGCAAGCGGTTAAGATCGAGCGTGCCCTGTTCGACCTGGGCCACGTCAGTGCGATTATC
This sequence comes from Saccharospirillum sp., assembly GCA_035704555.1. Classification (GTDB taxonomy): domain Bacteria; phylum Pseudomonadota; class Gammaproteobacteria; order Pseudomonadales; family Natronospirillaceae; genus Saccharospirillum. The sequence continues at coordinate 5,641 of DASSWT010000226.1, forward strand.
CGCCCCGAGGATGCGCTGGCTGTAGCGCCTTATCTGGAAGCGGCCGGGTTAATCGCCATCATCGCTGGCGAATCGGACGCGCCCTTTGGCATCAAGATCAAAGATGCCAACCCGAGGGCAGTGATTGCGTTATTGCGCGAGGAAGGCGTGATCGAAGACTGAAGCGTGCGGGAGGTTGCCGGGTTTTACCGGCACCTCCCACATTCACGGTTTCGTTAAACCGGGATGGGCAGATCGATGAATTCCACCGAAAGCCCAAAGCGTTGTGCCAGATGCACCCCCAGGGCAGCAGGTCCGCCCCGCTCGGTCGCATGGTGCCCTGCCGAAAAATAATGGACACCGCTCTCACGGGCCAGATGCACCGTCGGCTCGCTGATTTCGCCGGACACAAAGGCGTCTACCCCGGCATCAATCGCCTGTTGCAAAAACCCCTGTGCCGCCCCGGTACACCAGGCGATGGTTTCAATCGGGTCTTCCGATTCACCAATGTGCAGCACATCATATTCCAGCGCTTCGGCCAGTTGCTGACGCAGACTCGCGCCAGTGTGCTCGCCGTCGACCTCACCCAGCATCACCAGGCTGTTATCGATCTGACCGGTGACATTCCACCCCATCAAACGGGCCAACTGAGCGTTATTGCCCACCTCCGGATGGGCATCCAGCGGTAAATGGTAAGCATAGAGATTGATGTTGTTTGCCAGCAAGGCTGCCAACCGGTTGCGTTTGATGCCGGTCAGCGCCGCAGGCTCCCCTTTCCAGAAGTAGCCGTGGTGGACCAGAATGGCATCGGCCTGACGATCAATGGCTTCGTCGATCAGGCGCTGGCTGGCGGTCACGCCGGTTACCAGACGACGGATGTCGGTCTTACCCTCGACTTGCAGGCCATTGGGGCAATAGTCGCTGAACTGAGGCACGGCCAGATAATCCTTCAGGTAGTCAGTCAGTTCGTCTCGGTGCAAGGTCATCTCGATCAACTCTGCCGGGTAATAAACGGACACTCAGTGTACACCAATTCGATCAATTCTCAGACCGGGCCCAGAGCACGATTGATTCGGCCGCCAGCGATAAGGTCCAGCCCAGATCATGGCGATTCAGGTCGCCATTCCCTGCCTGAAGTTGCCAGTCTGACGACAGGGGTAATAGCGAATCATCAACCTCAATGTCGCAAGCCTTGCCTCTATTGACAGCAACCAGGCACTGGGCATGCTCCAGAACCCGGGCAAACACCATGACCTCACCGGCAGCATAAAGTGGCACCAGAGCACCGGTTTGCAGGGCGGGCAATTGTTTGCGCAGCCGGATCCAGGTTTGGGTAAACGCCAGAGTGTCAGCCTGCCATTCGCTTTCATCCCAGGGAAAGCAGCGCCGGCAATCCGGGTCATCGCCACCCGGCAGCCCGATTTCATTGCCGTAATAGAGACAGGGCGTTCCGATGTAGGTGAGCAGCAGCCCGAGCGCTATCCGGTACCGTGGCTGATGACCGTTCAGCAGCGTGATAAAGCGACGCGTGTCGTGGCTATCGAGCTGGTTCAATTGCGCCAGTTGCTGGGCAAAGGGAAGGCGGGACCGGGCGCGGGTCAGCCATTGTTCAAGCTCCCGGGCATCCAGTTGCACCGGATCATAACGGTTGTCGCAGCCGGCCAGAAAAGCACGCACCGGGTGGGTAAAACCGTAGTAATTCATCGCCCCGTCTTCCTGGTCGCCTTGCAACCAGGAGGTGGCTTCAAAAAAATGCTCGCCCAGCAGATAGGCCTCGGGGTTCTCCGACTTGATCGCCTGGCGAACAGTGCGCACCGTGTCGGCGTTATTGGCGGCACCCGGCCCGTGTCCCATCATATGGATCACATCCATACGCCAGCCGTCGATGGCATAGGGAGGGCGCAGCCAGTGCTTGATGACGGCCGAGTCACCGGTCAGCAGGTCATGCTGGTTGGGTAGATGGGCCATATCCAGCACCGGCAAACTGGAATGCCCTTTCCAACTGATGTAATCCGTCGGCTGGTCTCCGGTGAAAACATAGCGGGCGCGGGCGCCGGGTTCATTCTGTTGCGCCGCTTCAAACCAGGGGTGAAACACACTGGTGTGGTTGAATACCGCATCCAGTACCAGCCGCATACCCCGCTGATGAAGCTGTGCAGACAAATCGGCCAGAGCCGCATCACCCCCCAGATGGGCGTCAACGGCACCATAATCCTGAGTGTCGTATTTGTGATTGCTGCGTGAACTGAACACCGGGTTCAGATACAGGGCAGTAACGCCCAGGGTCTGCTGCAGGTAATCCAGTTTCTGCACAATACCCGGCAGGTCGCCACCAAAAAATTCGATCCCACCCTGCTCTGCCCTGGGTAGCTCGCCCCAGGTGCGACGAACCGTGGCCTGGCCGTCCAGGTAGGCATACTGATCGGTTTGGGGGGTCAGCTGGTCATCACCACAATGAAACCGATCTGGAAATATCTGATAAAACACCTGCGCCGATACCCAGCCCGGCACCGGGTGATGCCGCGATACGCGAAAAGCGTCAGTCAGCGGTGGCATCGCGGTACTCAACCCGGCAGCACCAAGCCAACAGGAACGATCCGGCCAGACCAGCTTGAATGCATACAGCGTGGCATCCTGATGCCCGGCCCAGTTACTCTCAGCCCGGTACCAGGTCCAGCCCCCCTCAGTGCGCACGGCACTCATGGTGCACAGCAGCTCCTCGTTGTCTGGCTCGGTGCGCAAATAGACAGCGGCTGGCTGGTCACCCTTTACCGCCAGGGTTACGTTCAGAGTGGCCCCGGAACGGTCAAGATAACCCGGAATGGCCTGGTGAAACGCGAAAACGGTCATGAAAACGGCATCCTCATACTTCAATCGGGACATTAGACCAGAGAGCCTGCAAAAAGCGCAGAGGGAAAAACCTGAAGGGAGGAAATGACGCCGGGTCGAACCCCGGCGCAATAAAGACGGCTCAGGCGGTCAGCAGGTGCTGCTCCAAGGCCGTTAACATTCGCCGATTTTCCGCGTCAAAAGACACAGTAATACGCACGCAATCGGCCAGCAGTGGATGACTGCCATCCAGTTTCTTGATCAGAATGCCGGCGTCTTTCAACGCAGCGTGCAACGCTGCAGCGCGACCGGGCTCGGTACGCACCAGCAAAAAGTTGGCCTGGCTGTCGTAAACCGTCAGCCCTGGCAGCTTCGCCAGCTGTTGCTGCAAGACACTGCGCTGACGCGTCAGTTCAGCAGTCTGCTGTTCGAAAACGTCAAAATGATCCAACGCAAAACGCGCCGATATTTGCGTCAGATTATTGATGTTATAGGGCAAGCGCAGCTTGTTGATTTGCTCAAGCCAGGCTGGATCGCCAATCAGAATGCCAAGCCGTAGCCCGGCCAACCCAACCTTGGAGAGGGTGCGCATGATCAGCAGGTTTGGGTAATCGTCGAGCCAGTTCAGATAATCCGCATCGGTAAAGGCGGTGTAGGCTTCATCCATCACCACCAGGCCGGGGGCCGCTTCAATAATACGGCGCAGCTTTTCATCCCCCCAGAGGTTACCAGTCGGGTTATTCGGCTGGGCCAGAAACACAACGGCAGGCTGTTCCGTTTCAATGCGGCTGAGCATGAGTTCAAGGTCCAGCTCAAAGGCGGCGGTCAGCGGCACGCCAACATAGTCCATACCCAGAAAACGCGTAATCATCCGGTACATGACAAAGCTGGGCTCTGGCGCCAGCACGGTGCGATCCGCCCCGGAGACCGCCATGGCGATCAACTGAATCAGTTCGTCGGAGCCGTTACCAAGCAGAATATCCCAGCGCGGATCGATCTTCATCACCGTGCGCAACCCGGCTTTAACCTCGGGCGCATCCGGATGCGGGTAGCGGTTGATATGCGCATCCGCCAGGGCGTCATGCCATGGCGCAGTCAGCGCCTGCGGCCAGCCATAGGGGTTTTCCATGGCATCCAGTTTCAACATACCGGTCGAATCCGGCACCGGGTAGGCTGCCAGACTGGCTATGTCGGGGCGAATCCAGCGATGAATCTGAGCATCTACCTGATCACGCACATCAGTCATTCAAACGCTTCTCCGCACTGCGGGCGTGAGCGGTCAGCAACTCGCCGCGCGCCAGCACCGAGGCAACTGCACCCAGGGTTTGGGCACCCTCGGGCGAGACGCCAATGATGGAACTGCGTTTTTGAAAATCGTAAACACCCAGGGGTGAAAAGAACCGCGCCGTACCGCTGGTCGGCAATACATGATTTGGGCCGGCACAGTAGTCACCCAGCGCTTCTGGCGTGTGGCGGCCAAGAAAAATGGCGCCGGCGTGGCGTATACGGGGCAGCCAGGCCTTGGGGTCTTCAATAGACAGTTCCAGGTGTTCGGGCGCGATGTGATTGATCAGTTCGATGGCGTCGTCCAGCGCATCAACTTTGATGAAAGCACCGCGCGCGTTCAGCGACTCGCGAATGATATCGGCCCGCTCCAGCGTCGGTAGCAGCCGCTGAATCGCCGCCTCGACCGCGTCGAGATAGTCCGCATCCTGGCTAATCAGAATGGCCTGGGCATCCGGGTCGTGTTCGGCCTGGGAGAACAGATCGAGTGCGATCCACTCGGGGTCGGTTTTGCCATCGCACACCACCAGAATTTCACTGGGGCCGGCAATCATATCGATACCCACTTTGCCGAATACCTGCTTCTTGGCGGTGGCAACAAAAATATTTCCCGGGCCGACAATTTTATCGACGGCGGGAACGGTGTCGGTGCCATAGGCCAGCGCAGCAATCGCCTGAGCGCCACCCATCAAAAATACCCGGTCTATTTTGGCAACGTGCGCCGCACCCAAAACAAAGTCATTAACCTGACCATCAGGTGCGGGCGTGGCCATCACCACTTCCCGGACACCAGCCACTTTGGCCGGCATGGCATTCATGATCACCGATGACGCCAGTGGCGCTGTTCCGCCCGGCACGTAAATGCCGACACGATCCATCGCCGTGACCTGCTGGCCGAGCATGGTGCCATCCGCTTCGGTATAGCTCCAGCTCTCACTGAGCTGACGCTGGTGATAGGTTTCTACCCGCTCGGCAGCGATGTTGAGCGCTTGCTGTTGCTCGGCTGGCAACCGGTTGTAACCGGCTTCAATCGCGGCTTTGTCCAGTACCAGGTCCGCAGCATTAGAAACATCAAAGCGGTCGAACTGGCGTGAATACTCCAGCAGCGCCTCGTCACCCCGATGTCGGATTTGATCGATCACTTTGGCGACGGTTTGCTGCACGTCGGCGTCTGAAACAGACTCCCACGACAACAAGGCATCCAGTTGCTGGTTAAACTGACCGGCAGACGCCTCCAGGCGCCGTAAGGTGATCTCGGACATGCGGTTAACGCCTCTGTAAGTTTTACCGACTCGGCTATCCCGCTGCGCACAGGCGGCAGCGGTTGCCCTGATGATCAGGGCCTGGCTGTCGTCTTTTGCACGGCGCCAGCCAAGGTTTCAATGATGGGGTTGATGCGATCATCTTTCAATTTAAGCGCCAGGCGGCTGGCCACCAGACGACTGCTGATATCGGCAATATGCTCTTCAACCACCAGACCATTGGCTTTCAAAGTGTTGCCGGTATCGACAATATCGACAATGCAATCGGCCAGCTTCATGATCGGGGCCAGCTCCATACCGCCGTAAAGCTTGATCAGATCAACCTGGCGGCCCTGCTCTGAAAAGTACTGCTTGGCTACCCGCACAAACTTGGTCGCCACCTTCATTCGGCCGGTGACCTCAGGGGCATCCTTCAGGCGTGCAGTCATCAGCCGGCAACGCGCAATGTGCAGATCCAGCACCTCGTACATTTCTTCAGCACCATGCTCCATCAGCACATCCTTACCCGCCACGCCCAGATCAGCCACGCCGTATTCCACATAGGTGGGCACATCGGTAGCGCGAATAACGATAAACTGAACATCGGGCCGGGAGGTTTCGAAAATCAGCTTGCGTGAGGTATGAATGTCCTCGAGCGGCTCGATACCGGCGGCTGCGAATAACGGCAGGGTTTCCTTGAGAATGCGCCCCTTGGACAGGGCGATGGTAATGATATCCGACGGAGACGATTGACGGTTTTGCACTGCGTTGTCCTGTTTTTGGATCCCGGTTCTCGGCGTCAGAGCCGACAGCCGAAAGCAACGGCTGCGGGCTCTGCTGGGACAGGCGGTTTAGCCCGCGACCCGTTTAATGGTTGCACCAAGCTGCTGCAACTTCTCTTCGATGCATTCATAACCGCGGTCGATATGGTAAATCCGGTCGACCAGGGTATCGCCTTCGGCGACCAGGCCGGCCAGCACCAGCGAGGCCGATGCGCGCAGGTCGGTTGCCATAACCGGTGCTCCGGTCAGTTTGGCGCAACCGGTGATGACCACGGTATTGCCCTTGATCCGGGCATTGGCACCCATACGCTCCAGCTCGTTGATGTGCATGAAGCGATTTTCGAACACCGTTTCCTCAACCGTTCCGACACCCTCTGCTATGGCATTCAGCGCCGTGAACTGGGCTTGCATGTCCGTTGGGAAAGCCGGGTAAGGCGCCGTGGTGATGTTCACGGCCTTGACCCGCTGGCCGTGCATGTCCAGCACGATCCAGTCGTCGCCCTGGGTAATCTCGGCACCGGCTTCACGCAGTTTGATCAGCACTGAATCCAGCGTATCGGGGTCAACATCACGCAGTTTCACGCGACCACCGGTGATCGCAGCGGCCACCAGGTAGGTGCCGGCTTCAATACGATCGGGCAGCACGGAGTAGTCCGCTTCGTGCAGACGCTCGACACCCACCACAGTAATGGTGTCGGTGCCCGCGCCACTGATGTTGGCACCCATGGCGATCAGGCACTTGGCCAGGTCCACCACTTCCGGTTCCTTGGCGGCATTCTCAATCACCGAGGTGCCTTCAGCCAAGGTTGCGGCCATCAGGATGTTTTCGGTGCCGGTTACCGTGACCGTATCGAAGAAAATTCGAGCACCTTTCAGCCGGCCATTCGAGCGCGCCTTGATATAGCCATCGGCCACATCGATATCGGCGCCCATGGCTTCAAGGCCGCGGATGTGGAGATCCACCGGGCGGCTGCCAATGGCGCAGCCACCGGGCAGCGACACATTGGCTTCGCCAAAGTGAGCCAGCAGCGGGCCCAACACCAAAATCGACGCCCGCATGGTTTTGACCAGTTCGTAAGGCGCCGTGCAATTTTTGATGTTGCCGGCGCAGACTTCGACGCTCATGTCTTCACCGACGGTAACATCAACCCCCATGCAGCCGAGCAACTCGATCATGGTGGTAATGTCGTTCAGGTGCGGCAAATTGCGCACGGTCACCGGATCGGCCGTTAACAGCGTCGCGGCGATGATCGGCAGAGCCGCATTTTTAGCCCCGGAGACGCGAATCTCGCCGTTGAGACGACCACCGCCGGTAATTAATAGTTTATCCAAGGGTCACTTCTCCTGGTCGGACCATTCTTCCGGGGTATACAGCGCCATGGACACTGCGTGAATGTCGCCCGAAGTGATTTTCTCATTCAACACCCCATAGACCAGCTGCTGGCGCTGGACCGGACGCTTGCCGGAAAACACCTCGGCGATGATCCGAACCGTAAATTTGGCACCGCCCCCGTCAACATCGACGGTTGCGCCGGGAAAAGCAGCGGCGAGCAAGGCCTTAACTTCGTCTGCGGACATGGGTACTTCCTGCTGTCTGGGAATGAATGTAAAGGGGCGGGGATTATACGGAAAACGCAGCCAAATCGAAATGATCCGGCGCGCAAAACAGGGGCCGGTCCGTCAGACCGACCCTAGGGAGCCTGTTGAATTCAGGGCTCACTGGAACTGCTCTTCATCGAACGATGCTGCGGTAGCGCGTTCCCACTCATCAATGGTGGCATCCAGATCGCCCCCGGTATCACGGTAAATCTGATCAAACTGGGATTTGAAGGTAACCCCCAGGTTCACGCCGTTGACAATCACGTTCTGCATTTTCCAGTCATCGGCTTCACGACTGTAATAAACGCTCTGCACCATGGGGTATTCCTGGCCATCCGGCGAAATCACGTTCAAATTCACGCGGGTATTGCGTACGGTGTTTTCGCTCTCATTTTCGCTGGGCAGCAATTCAACCTCAAAGGAGCCAAAGTTATATAACCCACCGGCATAGGTGTTGATCATGCTTCGCTTGAACACCTCGAGAAAGCGCAGCTTTTGTTCCCGGGTAGACGATTCCAGCAACTCAGGACCCATAATGCGACTGACGATAACGGTATAACCGATCAGAGGCTCCAGAACTTCACCGACTTCTTCCAGGTACGCCTGCCGGTCCCCCTCAGAGCCGTTCTGGTTGTATTTCTTAACAACTTCGAGCACCGCGTTGACGCCGTCCATCACGCTTTCTCCGGCTGGTTTGCTGGGTGTAAAGGCCTGTACCTGGCCTACCGCCAACAGAATACCAGCCAGCATTAAACCGCGTATCCAAGCAATTCGTTTCATAAACAAGGCTCCTTGTGTCCTTTGCATTACCAACATACAGCTTAGGCCTGAATGATGCCTGAATCGATCCCCCATCAGTCATAACCCAGTGTAAATAAAGCAAAAATCACCCGCGCAGCAGGCGGGCGCCACCACTTCAGACTGGCCACCGATGTGGTATTCTACCGGCCTGATAACCCTGACTTAACCGTGTTCGACCGGACCAGGCAGCCTAAATACGATGAAACCGCAGTTAAACTATCTGACCTCAGCACGCCGCACGCTCGATCTTGAGATCCAGGCCCTGCAAGGTCTGACCAAACACCTCGATAGCGCCTTCGAGCAAGCCTGTGAGCTGGTATTGGCCTGTACCGGAAGGGTGGTGGTCACTGGTATGGGCAAGTCCGGCCATATTGGCAACAAACTGGCAGCCACTCTGGCCAGCACCGGTACGCCGGCGTTTTTCGTCCATCCGGGAGAAGCCAGCCACGGTGATATGGGCATGATTACCGAACAGGATGTAGTCATCGCGCTGTCCAACTCCGGTGAGGTGACCGAAGTGGTCACCCTGATACCCCTGATAAAACGGCTCGGCGCCGGCCTGATCGGCATGACCGGCAACCCCGACAGCACCCTGGGCCGTTCCGCCGACGCCCACATATACTGCGGTGTCGAACAGGAAGCTTGCCCGCTCAATCTGGCTCCGACCTCCTCCACAACCGCCGCCCTGGTGATGGGCGACGCGCTGGCCATTGCTCTGCTCGAGGCCAGAGGCTTTACCGCCGATGATTTCGCGTTCTCCCACCCCGGTGGCAGCCTGGGCCGCAAGTTGTTGCTGAAAATTGCCGACATCATGCATACCGGAACCGACATCCCCGTGGTCGAGCCGGATACCCTGCTGCGCGATGCCCTGCTGGAAATGACGCGTAAGGGTCTGGGCATGACGACCATCATCAGCGCCGATGGCGACTTACTGGGCGTGTTCACAGACGGCGACTTGCGCCGCACCCTGGACCAGGGCATCGACATCCTGACCACACCGATCCGGGCCGTCATGCACAGTGGCGCCTACACCATGCGCCCCGATCAGCTGGCCGCCCAGGCGCTGTATGAAATGGAAGAACGCAAGATCACCTCGCTGGTGATCGTCGACGCTGGCAAGACAGCCGGGGTCATTCACCTGCACGACATTCTTCGCGCCGGGGTTGCCTGATGGCCAACCGGCGTCGCACCCTGATCGTCGCTGGTAGCCTGGGGCTCATTGCTCTGGCCATCTGGTGGCAGACGGATCGGGAGCAGACGGCCGGCCAGGCCAGGCTGGAACTGCCAGAGAACGCGCCAGACCTGTACATCGAAAGCCCACGCCAGGTCCGCTTCGACGCCCAGGGCCAACCCGAGCTTCGCGCACAAGCCGAATCATTGGCCTATTATGAAAGCAATGGCGAAAGCCTGATGACAGAGCCGGTGATGACGCTGCTGTCCAATCCGGATCAGCCCTGGCAAATTACCTCCGATCACGCCACCCTGTTCAATGACGGTAGCGCCAATTTTGAACAGAATGTAGAAGTCATTGAGCAGCAAGCGGTGGGCGGCATGCAGCTGTACACAGACTGGTTGCGCGTCGAGCAGAATGGCCGCTTCGTCACAACGCCCAGGCCTGTTAAACTGCTGCAACCTGGCCAGGAGGCCCGGGGTGTCGGTATGGACGCCATTCTGACCGGGGAGGATTCCGACATAACGCTCAAATCAGAGGTATCGATTCGCTATGACGCGAACTGAGACAAGCTGCTTACCTGCCCGCCCCTTTGTTCGGGCGATGCTACTGGTATTAATGGTACCGGTATTAGCCTGTCAGGCTGTCTGGGCACTGCCCGGAGATCGCGACCAGCCGATGACCATTACCGCCGATCAAGGTAACTTTAAAAGCAGCCGCGGTGAGGCGACGTTCACCGGCAATGTGTACCTGAAGCAGGGAACCCTCGAAGTCTGGGCCGATACGCTGGAAGTGCGCCGCGACCCTGAAACCGGCGATATCACCTTTCTGGAAGCCAGGGGCGAACCCGCCCGCTATCAGGAACTGCCCAGCGAAGAGGACGGCCTGATCGAAGTACGCGGCATGCGCATTGAATACCGACCCGACGAGGACCTGATCATCACCGAAGGCGAAGGCCATCTGACCCAGGCAGGCAGCGACATAAAAGCCGATTACATCCGCTACAACCTGATTGATGAGTCTCTGGACGTGCGGTCCCTGCGCAGCAGCACCGACACGGAAGATGCGCCTCAGGCCACCTGGATACTGCAACCCGGAGCGATGGACTGAATGGCGCTGCTGGAAGCGAGACACCTGGCGAAAAGCTACAAAAAGCGACCCGTTGTGCGCGACGTCAGCCTCAGCGTTGAAAAAGGTCAGATCGTAGGATTACTGGGCCCCAACGGCGCAGGCAAGACCACCTGCTTTTATATGATTGTCGGCCTGGTCCCGGCCGATAACGGCGAAGTTATGGTGGGCGACAAAAGCGTCACCCGGCTGCCGATGCATGCCCGGGCCCGGCATGGCATCGGTTATCTGCCCCAGGAAGCATCCATCTTTCGCAAACTGACCGTACAGGATAATATTCTGGGCGTTCTGCAAACCCGCAAAGACCTGTCCCGCGCCCAGCAAAAACAACAGTTGGAGTCATTGCTCGGTGAATTTAACATTACCCATATTCGTGACAGCCTGGGTATGGCATTGTCAGGTGGTGAACGGCGACGCGTCGAAATCGCCCGGGCATTGGCCATGGAGCCAGCGGTTGTGCTGCTGGACGAGCCCTTTGCCGGGGTCGACCCCATTTCAGTCGGCGATATAAAAGCTATAATCCATCACTTGAGAGATCGCGGTATTGGTGTCCTGATCACTGACCACAACGTCCGGGAGACCCTCGATATCTGCGAAAAAGCCTACATCGTGGGTAACGGCCACATCATTGCAGAAGGGACGGCGGAGGACGTTTTGAACAACGCCACCGTTCGTGAAGTGTATTTAGGCGATCAATTCCGCTTATAACCATGGCCAAAGGCACACATAACGCTCTATGAAGACCTCCTTACAACTGAAAATGAGCCAGCAGCTGACGATGACGCCTCAGCTGCAACAAGCCATTCGCCTGCTGCAACTGTCGACTCTGGATCTGCAACAGGAGATACAGGAGGCACTCGAAAGCAACCCCATGCTCGAAGTCCGCGAAGACGTCGATGATGGCGGCGCCGGCGATTCGAAAAACAGCCAGTCGATTGACCAGAAAGCTACCAGCGACGCGGAAAACACCACGAACTCAAACGACACCGACCACCGCGAACTGGAAATCGCCGAGCACATACCGGACGACCTGGCGGTCGACAGTTCCTGGGACGACATCTACACCCACGCCCCCACCAGCCATGGTCTGCCTTCCGGTGACGACGACTTCAACTTCGAAAATGTCTACGGCACCACCGATTCACTCTGGGATCACCTGAACTGGCAGCTCAATCTAACCACCATGACCGAGCGCGACCGGCAAATCGCCGAGAGCATCATCGAAAGCGTCAATGCCGAGGGCTACCTGTCGTCGAGCATGGACGATATTTTCGAAGGCCTGACGGCGCATATGGCGAACGACGATGATCCGCTGGAAATAGATGAAGTCGAAGCGGTACTGCACCGCGTTCAGCATTTCGATCCGCCCGGCGTCTGTGCCCGTGACCTGGCCGATTGTCTGACCATTCAGCTAAACCAGATGAGTGACGACACGCCCTGGCGTGACGCCGCCCTAAGCGTGGTCAACAACTATCTGGATCTGCTCGCCTCGCGCGATTACAGCCAGCTGATGCGCAAATCCAAACTCAAGGAACCTGAATTACGCGACGTCATCGCGCTGATTCAGAGCCTCAACCCCCGGCCCGGCAACCAGATCGAAAGCGGTAAAGACGAGTACGTGGTGCCGGATGTCATCGTTCGCAAAGACATCAAGAACAATCGCTGGCTGGTTGAGTTGAACCCGGAAATCGCCCCCAAACTGAGAGTCAATGCGTCCTATGCGTCCATGGTCAAACGGGCCGATTCGAGCAGCGACAACACCTATTTGAAAGACCATTTGCAGGAAGCGCGCTGGTTCATCAAAAGCCTGATGAGCCGTAACGAAACCCTGTTGAAAGTAGCCACCAATATTGTCGAACACCAGCGTGGTTTTCTGGAATATGGTGAAGAGGCGATGAAACCCCTGGTACTGCACGACGTCGCAGAAGCGGTCGAGATGCACGAATCAACAATCTCACGGGTTACAACGCAAAAATACATGCACACGCCACGCGGCATCTTTGAGCTGAAATACTTTTTCAGCAGTCACGTCAGTACCGACAGTGGCGGCGAAGCATCCAGCACCGCCATTCGCGCCATTATCAAGAAACTCGTTGCGGCGGAAAACCCGCGCAAACCACTGAGCGATTCAAAGATCGCAACGCTGCTGGGAGACAAGGGCATACAGGTGGCACGTCGCACCATCGCCAAGTACCGTGAAGCCATGATGATTCCTCCGTCAAATGAGCGTAAACGACTGATCTAAATCAACTGATTGAGCTGACCCAAGCTTGAAAGCGGTCGGCGCAAGCGCCAAATTCTGTATTAGGAGCTAGACTGAAAGAGGCAAAGGGAAACCGGATAGAATTGCCCTGCTGACATCCATCGCAACGGATGCTGCAGATCCATCACTGCAAGAGGAGCGGACTATGCAAGTCAACATCAGTGGTCACCATGTGGAAGTTACCGAAGCACTGAACGACTATGTCGGTCAGAAACTGGACCGGCTGGAACGACACTTCGACCAGATTGGCAATGTACAAATCACCCTCAGTGTTGAAAAACAGCGGCAAAAGGCCGAAGCTTCACTCAACATCAAGGGAGCCCAGATTCATGCGGACTCTGAACACGATGACTTGTATGCCGCGATCGATATGATGGCGGATAAACTGGACCGTCAACTGCTCAAGCACAAAGAGAAGACAGTTGATCGAATGCACGGGAATTCACGTTAATCATGATACCTCTGGACCAAGTCCTGACCGCCGAACGCGTCTTTACCGGCACGTTCGGTGCCAGCAAAAAACGGGTACTGCAAACTCTGGCGGAGCGTCTTGCCAATGCAGTGCCAGGCGTCACCGAGCTTGATCTGTTCGATCAGTTAATCGCCCGGGAGCGGCTTGGTTCAACTGGTCTGGGGCAGGGCATTGCCCTGCCCCACTGCCGCCTCGCTAATATCGACCGTCCTGTCGCTGCACTGGTGAAACTGGATGAAGCGGTCGATTTCGAATCACCGGACCGTCAACCCGTCGACCTGATGTTTGCACTGGTGGTACCCGAAACCGCCACCGACGAGCATCTGCAATTGCTGGCCGCCGTGGTTGAACGCTTTAACGATACCGACACGGTGGCCGCCTTGCGCGATAGCCGGGATCCCGACGAACTGTACCGGTTATTCTTCAAGGGATTCTGACCACCATGGCGACCAATGCCACTCCATTCAGGCTGATTCTGATCAGCGGTCGTTCCGGCTCGGGCAAAAGTACCGTACTGAACGCGTTGGAAGACGCCGGTTTTAACTGCATCGATAATCTCCCCCCGGCCATGCTGCCCGAACTGGTGCGCTGGATGTCCGCCAGTAACGATCAGCCTAATACCGCTGTATGCATCGATGCACGGATGTCGCCTCAGGGGATCTCCCGCTTACCCGAGATTCTGGCGTCACTGCAAACCGATTTGGTTCCGGAAATCCTGTATCTCGATGCCGACGAAACCATCCTGCTGCAGCGTTTTTCGGCTACGCGTCGCAAACACCCGCTGACCGACCAGCACCGTTCGCTGGCGGAAGCCATTGCTCATGAAGCCCAGTTGCTGGCACCAGTAGCGGCGCTGTCGCAATTGAAGATAGACACCAGCAGTTTGTCGCTGCAGGAACTGCGCGACCAGATTCGCAACCGGGTTATTCGCAAACCCCGGGGTATCGCCCTCCAGTTTTTGTCGTTCGGGTTCAAGCACGGCCTGCCCCGCGACGCCGACCTGGTGTTTGATGTTCGTTGCCTGCCCAACCCTTACTGGGACAAATCCCTGCGGGTTTACACCGGGCGGGATGAGCCGATTCAGGCGTTTTTGCAGCGCGAACCGGCGGTCACGGAAATGTTTGAAGACATTCGCCGGTTTATCGACCGTTGGTTGCGTCAGTACGAAGCCAACCAGCGGGCCTACCTCACCGTTGCCATCGGCTGTACCGGCGGGCAGCATCGCAGCGTTTACATTTGCGAACAACTCTATGGTACCTTCTCAGCCAAGCATCCAAGCGTTCAGATCAGACACCGGGACATGGGGCACGACGAAGCGTGATTGACGAACAACTGACCATCATCAACAAGCTCGGCCTTCATGCACGGGCGGCGGCCAAACTGGTCGGCGTGGCCGGTCAGTTCGAAAGCCGTATTGTGCTGGTTAAGGAGGGCCGCGAGGCCGACGCCAAGAGCATTATGTCGGTGATGATGCTGGCGGCCAGTCAGGGCACCGAACTGAATGTGCAAATTGAAGGCCCGGATGAATCCGAAGCCTGGGGGGCATTACTGACGCTGGTGCAAAATCGATTTGACGAGGCCGAGTAGGCTGTTTCACTGCCACTCTTGAGCCTTTTTCAAGACACGATGCCCGTTTAACCCCTTTATCCGTGTTTTAACCAGCGGCTACACTCTCTCCTACCCTTGCAAACCTCGCCTGCAGCCCAGGCTCAGCCCTCAGGGACGTTGTATGGCCACTGCACAGAATCAGGATCAACTGGACCAACACCGCCTCACGCTCATCAATGCGCTCGATCAGGGCGATGCGGACCAGGTGCAGCGCCTCTGTGATGAGGAACTGGCCCCGGTCGAAATTGCTCACATCATGGAATCCACACCCGGGCGAGTGCGCGAATTGCTCTGGCAGTTTCTGGATGAAGACCAGCAGGGCGAAGTCCTGTCGCATCTGAACGACGACCTGCAGCAGGCGTTTCTGGGTCAGATGTCGGCCTACGAGATCCTGGAGACCACCCAGGATGTCGATCGCGACGACCTGGCCGATATGCTGCAACAGGTCTCACCCGAGCTGTCCAGTGAAGTGCTCGGCCTGATGCCACCGGAAGAGCGAGCCCGCGTTGAGGGCCTGCTGGCCTATCCGGAAGATACCGCCGGCGGCCTGATGAATACCGACGTCATCACTGTTCGGGCCGATGTCAGACTTGAGGCCGTGTTGCGCTACCTGAGACGACGGGAATTGCCCACTCAGTTGGATGCGCTCTGGGTGGTCGATCGCCAGTTTATCTACGTCGGCACCCTGCCCCTGGTAAAACTGCTGACCCACAGCCCGGATACCCGGGTTCGGGACATCATGGACAGCGACATCGAAGGCATACCCGCGACCACCGACGAAAACCAGGTCGCCCAGATCTTCGAGCGGCACGACCTGGTCTCTGCCCCGGTGATCAATGACGACGGCACTCTGCTGGGCCGAATCACCATCGACGACGTGGTCGATGTAATTCGGGATTCAGCCGACCACACCGTGATGAGCATGGCCGGCCTGGATGAAGACGAAGACACCTTCTCGCCCGTCATCAAAAGCAGCCGCAACCGCGCCATCTGGCTTGGCCTGAACATGGTCACCGCCTTCATTGCCGCTGCGGTGATGTCCCGCTTTGAAGCCTCCATTGCCCAGATCGTGGCCCTGGCTGTGCTCAGCCCGGTGGTTGCCAGCATGGGTGGCATTGCCGGCAGCCAGACGCTGACACTGATGATTCGCGGTATGGCCACCGGCCACATCAATCGGGACAATCTGCGCTGGCTGGTGCTCCGGGAGCTGGGCGTGGGCGCCCTGAATGGCCTGCTGTGGGCACTGGTGATCGGTTCTATCACCCTTTTCTGGTATAAAGACCCGTCTCTGGCCCTGGTTATAGGCGCTGCGATCACGATCAACCTGATCGTTGCGGTTCTGGCTGGTGCCACCCTGCCCTTTCTTTTAAAATCAATGAACATCGACCCGGCGCTGTCCGGCAGTGTTATTCTAACCACCATCACCGACGTGGTTGGTTTCCTGACCTTCCTCAGCCTGGCCACATTCTTTCTGCTTTGACAACGGTCGGGCAGCCATCACCGTAGAGCGCTCATGACGCACCCTGAAGAAGACGACAACATCGAATACGAACTGGTCAGCAAATCTGAAATGAAGCGGGAAATGCATCGCTGGCAGGCACTGGGTGAGCGCTTGCTCACGCTTCGCGCCGACCAGCTGGCTACTATCCCTATGACCGAGCGGCTGATCCAGGCGCTGGCAGAAAGCAAGCGGGTCACCCAGCGCGAAGCCCGTCGCCGCCATTTGCAATTGATCGGCAAGCTGATGCGCGACAACGACGTCGACGCCATTCGTGAAGCGGTCGACCGGCTCGACCCCAGCAGCGACGTCTACAAGCGCGATTTACAGCAAGCCGAAGTCTGGCGTGAGCGCCTGATCCGCAACGACAGCGCCGAAAGCGACTGGTTCGAGGCCTATCCGGATACCGACCGGCAACCCTTCCGGTCACTGGTGCGTGCGGCACGCAAGGAACAACCGGACGACCCGGCCGAACCCATTCGCGGCGGGAAAAACAGCAAACGCCTGCTGCGCTGGATAAAAGAGTCGCTGTCCGGAAAATAACCTTTCACGGTGATCCGGTTGCCGGGTGCTGACGTAAATTGGCCTGAGACCCCATGTACAGGTTTAAAAATGTCAGCGGCCAATGTAATCTCGATACTTTCATCGAAAAAAGCACGCACTATGACACAAACGAGCCAAAGCGCCGACGAGTGGGCCGATCTGCTCGAGGCGGTGGCCCGGCGGCAGGATACCAAAGCCTTTGAGGCTCTGTTCAAGCATTTTGCTCCCCTGATTAAAGCCTTTGCATTGTCCTCTGGTTTACACAGCCAGGGCGATCACCTGCCCGAAGAGCTGGTTCAGGACGTGATGCTCGCCATCTGGCGGAAATCGGCGTCCTACGACCGGCGCAAGGCGGCTCCTTCGACCTGGATTTTCACCATCGCCCGTAACCAGCGTATCGACATGTTGCGACGGCTCAACAAATACCGGGCCGATGTCTCCGCCGATGCGATCTGGGATCTGGAGTCCGACACTGAATTGTTCGGTGAAGTCCGTCAGTCGCGCATTCAGGACAAGGTGAAGGCGGGTCTCTGCGATCTTCCGGTCGATCAGCGCCAGGTAATGGCCAAGGTCTTTCTGGAAGATAAAAGCCACCAGGAGGTTGCCGATGAAATGAAGCTCCCCCTGGGCACCGTCAAGAGCCGGGTTCGCCTGGCCATGAAGAAGATGAAACTTTCGTTAGAGGCACTCGATCTATGAGTCAGTGGCACCCGCAACCCGATCAACTTGTGGAATTTGCAGCCGGTACCTGCCACACCGGCATGAGTGTGGCGATCTCCGTGCACCTGCATTACTGCCCCCAGTGCCGCGCCGCGTTGAGCGAACTGGAAAGCGCGTCTGCGGTTCTGTTTGAACAACAGGCGGCGGTACCGGTCGACGATTCCACCTTTGAACAGCTGATGCAACGCATTCAGCATGAGCCAGCGGCTGAACCGGTAACCAAATCGGTCAATACCCGGTTCCCGAAAGCCCTGGCCAGTCTGATGCCCGAATCGCTGGAAAGCCTGGATTGGCGCCAGCCGATGAAAAACCTGCGCGTCAGCCACCTGATGACCGACGAAAGCGGGATGATTATTGGGTTGCACCACATGAAAGCCGGTGGTCGCGTACCCAATCACTACCACCGTGGTGAGGAAATCAGCGTGGTGCTGGAAGGCGGTTTTTCCGACCAGTTGGGGTCTTATGGCGTGGGTGATTTCATTCTGCGAACGCCGAGTGACACCCACTCACCGCGGGCCGACGCCCATGAAGACTGCCTGATGCTCTCGGTCGTGGCGGCCCCGGTCAAGTTAACCGGTCCGCTTGGCTGGCTGCTGAACCCCTTCCTGAAAGCCTGACCGGCAAGCAGTCAACATTACTTCTTTAAGCCCTGGCCCCGCCGGGGCTTTTTGGTTTTAGGTCGGGCGTGCCGATTGCCGGTCCAGTACCTCAAACAAGGAGAAGTAGGTCAGCCCACTGTGCTGGCTTAGCCCAATCTCACAGGTCCGGCTGGTAGAAATGCCATAGAGACAATCGCCCACCGACCCGGCCAGATGTCGCAGCGACGAGGCATTCAATTCCGGTTGCGAAAACCCCTTGTCACCGGCAAAACCACAACAGGCCATGCCCTCGGGTTGCACCCACTGAGGTGTAATGGCGTTCAATACCCGCTGAAAGCTGGCTTCAATACCCTGTTTCTGCACGCTGCAGGTCATATGAACCGCGACTTTCCCTGGTTCGGGCTGAATAACCAGCCGGTCCAGCAGAAACCGGTCGATAAAATCGACGCTGTCATAAAACTGAATGCCACGCGCTTCCGCCTGGGCCCTGACCCGTAAACTGCAGGGGCTGGTATCGGCCAGCACCGGAAAACGGCCGCCACTGGAGACCTCCCACAGTTCATCGACCAGTTCCCGACGCTGTTGCTCGGCGACCTCAACATGCCCTTTGGAATGAAACGGCTGACCGCAGCACAAACCACGGGTCGGTTGCGGCACCACCGCGGCCAGACCCGCCTTGCGCAAGACGCTCAGGGCAGCGGCGGGCACCGGCTGACGTCCATCGTTCAGCGCCGGCCCCATTGCCTGGGTGACGCAGGCGGCCCAGTACACCACGGTATCCATATCGGTGGGCCGGCTCTGACGTGTGGGTGCATAGACGGGCCTGGCAGCGCCCGGCGTGGTTGCCGGCCATAACGGCGTACGGCCGCCACTGAGTCGCCGCATCGACGCCGAATAACGCTCGAGCCGCTGTGCACCGGCCAGGCGTTGCATGCCCTGGGCCGCCCATAAGCCGCCGCGCGTCATCGTTGCCAGAGTCGCAAAATGCCGGCCCAGAAAACGCGCCAGGCGATTGTAACGGTGGTTATTGCGCTGGCGCAGACTCAGCACCAGCTCGCCGGTGTTGATGCCAACCGGGCAGCGCAATTCACACAACCCGGTTGCAGCACAGGTATCGATTCCCTGGTAATTGAAGGCTTTTTGCCAGGCCGGGTCTACGCCTTCATTCCGGCTTTGCCGCTGCAGCTCCCGGTACAGGGTAATGCGCTGACGCGGCGTCAGCGTCAGATCCCGGGACGGGCACACCGGCTCGCAAAAGCCGCATTCAATACAGGTATCGACAATCGGATCAGCCGCGGGCAAGGCCTTCAGGTGCTGGATATGCGCCTTGGGGTCGTCGTTCAGAATCACGCCGGGGTTGAGAATGCCGGCCGGGTCGAACAACTGTTTGATCCGCTGCATCAGCCCATAGGCGTCTTCGCCCCACTCTTTAACGACAAAAGGCGCCATGTTGCGCCCGGTACCATGTTCGGCTTTCAGGGAGCCCCCCAGCGTACCGGTCACGACCTCGGCGATGTCTTGCATGAAGGCGTCGTACCGGGCTACTTCGGCCGGGTCTTCAAAACCCTGGGTAAACACAAAGTGCAGATTGCCTTCCAGCGCATGGCCAAAGATGATCGCCTCGGTGTAGCCATGGCGGTCGAACAGGGCCTGCAGTGCGGCAACTCCCTCAGCCAGACGTTCAACCGGAAACGCCACATCTTCGATAATAACGGTAGTGCCGGTAGCGCGCATGGCGCCAACCGCCGGAAAGGTTCCCTTGCGAAGGCTCCAGTACTGGGCAATACGCAGGCTGTCGCGGGTAAAGCCGGTGCTGCGCCAGCCGCCCGAAAACCGTTCCAGCGCCGTCATCACCTGGTCGCAGTTACCAGACAATGCCTCAGCCTGTTCGGCGCGAACGTCTACCAGTAGCATTCCACCGTTAGCGGGTAACTGGCGCGCGAAATCTGGCAGGCCTGGCATATGGGCCACCGAGTCGATGGCGCGCCGGTCGAGCAGTTCGACAGCATCTACCGGACAGGACCGCAGCGCAGTGACCGCCTGGGCACACAAATGAAGGTCATCAAAGCCAATCATCACAGACGCCCGGTGCGGCCAGTCCGGCACGGTATTCAGGCTGACTTCACTGATAAACCCCAGCGTACCTTCGGAGCCCACCATCAGGTGAGTCAGAATATCGACCGGGTCGTCAAAATCGAGCAGGGCATTCAGGCCGTAGCCGGTGGTGTTTTTCAACCGGTACTTGTGGCGTACGCGCTCGGCCAGGGCGGTATTCGCCTTGAGATCAGCCGACAGTTCCGCCAGCTTGTCCAGAAAACAGCCATGGCTGGCGCGAAACTCGGCAATGCTGGCCGGGTCGCGGCTATCGATGATGCTGCCATCGGCCAGTACGATGCGCATGCCAGCCAGGGTGTGATAGCTGTTGTGGCGGGTGCCACAACACATGCCGCTGGCGTTGTTGGCCACTATGCCCCCCATTTTGCAGCTGCCGATCGAGGCCGGGTCCGGCCCTATCTTGCGCCCGTATGGCTTGAGCCTCTGGTTGACATCGGCGCCAATCAGATCCGGCTGCAGATGCACCCGCTCACCCAGCGGATCGATGCGACAGCCGCGCCACTGGTCAGTGAGCACCACCAACACCGAATCGGTCACCGCCTGGCCGGACAGGCTGGTGCCCGCCGCACGGAAAGTGACCGGCACCTGGCACAATTGGGCCTGCACCAGCAGGTAGCTCAGTTCCGCTTCGGTTTCGACGGCTACAATCAGTTTTGGGGTCAGGCGGTAGAAGCTGGCATCGGTACCCAGAGCGAAACAGCGCATCGGGTCGGTGGTCAGGCGCGACTCGGGCATGCGGTGTTTAAGTGCACGAATTAAACGTTCAATCGACATAACCGGTCCTGTTCTGGCGTTTGTTATTATCATCAAAGACTCGTCGGATAACTAAGGTGCCATCTTCGCCAACAAAAAACCCTCCCCCGCCAGCACCCCGGGCCGCAAAAAGCCGTAAACTGGGGGCCAGCGAAGGCAAATCTTTTAAAAGTGGTCAGACCAATGACAATACGCAGGATAGACCGGCTGTGCCAGTTGCTGAACCAGCAACTGCTGGACGGCGACCTTAAACCCGGCGACAAGCTGCCTTCGGAGCGACAGCTCGCCCTCCGTTATGACACCAGCCGGCCACTGGTGCGCGAAGCTCTGCAGCAGCTCAAAGGGCTGGGCATCATCGAAAGTCGTCAGGGGGGCGGAACCTACGTCTGCCAGAGTTATGCTGAACCGGCCGGTTCCCCGCTGTCGTCTCTGCTCAGCCAAAGCCAGGACCCGGTGCGGCTCAACGCCGAACTACTGGAATACCGCATAACCATTGAAGCCCGGTGCGCGGCCCTGGCGGCAGAGCGCGCCACCGTCGATGACCTGCAGCGGCTGGACCTTGCCTATCAGCATTTGCGCAAAGCCCATCAGCAGTGGGACCTTGAACTTGAGGCACAGGCCGATGCCCGGTTTCACCTGGCCATCGCCGCTGCCAGTCACAACCGGGTTTTCCTGCAAACCCTGCAAGGGCTTTTTGGCCTGCTCAAGAACAACGTCATCACCAATATTGGTGGTCTCAGCAGTCATCCGGATATACGGGCGCGCCTGATGGGCCAGCATGCCCGGCTGTTTGAAGCGATTTACCAGCGAAAGCCACAGGCAGCACGAGCGGCCGTTGAAGAGCACCTGGATTACGTCAGGGAGTTTTCCGACCGGCTCAGCCGCGAACGCCAGCGTCTGAAAGGCAACGCCTGAATCAGACCTGTTCGGGCGAACGCTGCATCCACTGATGTTCAATGTCATCTTCGAGGTAAATATCACCCACCGCCTCGAAGCCAAACGACTGGTAAAACCTGACCAGATGCGCCTGGGCGCCCAATGCCATGCCATGGCCGGGGAACAGAACCGCCAGCGCCTGAACCGCTTCGCGCATCAGCTCCTGCCCCAGCCCTTGGCCGCGTGCGTCGGCCCGGGTGACCACCCGACCAATAGCCGGCCAGTCTCCTGCCACACCGGGCGGCAGTAACCGGGCCACCGCCACCAGCTGACCGGCACGATGCCCAACCAGGTGCCAGGCCTGGTCATCAAGGCCATCGGCATCCTGATAGGGGCAGTTCTGCTCAACCACGAACACCGCCGCGCGCAGCGCCAGTACATCATAGAGTGTCCGGGCATCGAGCTGGTCAAAGGTGAGGCACTGCCAGACAACATCCTGACGTGTTACCGGTTCGTAGATCATAACTGACCCGCTGCTTTCATCCGGGCCAGGGTGTCGACGATGGCCTGGGTATGGGCATCAAATTCCACGTTCACCTTATCCCCGGGGCGGGTTTCGCCAAAGGTGGTTACGGCCAGGGTCTCGGGAATCAGGAAGACGTTGAACCGGTCATCACGGACATCGCCTATGGTCAGGCTGCAGCCGTTCAGACCGACATAGCCTTTGGGAAAGAGGTAGCGGCGCTGCTCGGCGGTGATGCCGAACCAGAGGATGCAGTTGTTTTCCGGGCGCTCGATCTCCAGAACCGGCAGGCAGCCGTGAACATGGCCGGACATGACATGCCCGCCAATGTCGTCACCGAAACGAGCCGCGCGTTCGACATTGACCAGATCACCGTCGTTAAGGTCGGCCAGGTTGGTGACTCTGAGGGTTTCCATCATCACGTCAAAATAGGCGCGACCACCCTCCAGCCGAGTGATCGTCAGGCAAGCACCGTTCAACGCAATACTGGCCCCGATCGATAAGCCTTCGACTTGCCTGTCAATCAGGGGGACCGACAGGGTCCACAACTGGGGCAAGCGGGCCTCGACGGTAACCGGGGCCCGGTTTTGCACAATACCAGAAAACATGAGATTCCTCGGGATACGAAACAGTCGCCTGTTTTAAGGCTTTCGCATCCCAAAGGCAAGGGAGACCGGCCTAATTGGCCGCATAGAAGGGACGCTGGTCGTATTCGGTCAGCTTATTGTAGGTAATCATTTCTTTCAAAATGCGAATGTACTCTTCACCCCGAGCCGAATAGTCCTCAAGCCCCCAAACCAGCATCAGCGACGATGCGGGCTCACCCAGATAACGCAGCTCGGACCGAATATTGCGCAATTCGCGGTACGGAGGATGAGTGTTTACATTCTGAAAATAGGCTTTTACCGACTCAGCCACATTGCTGAACACCTTAACTTCATAATTTTCACCTTCTGGGCGCCCGGCAGGTACCAGGCCGCAGCCTTCGGCAAAACACCACTGACCAAAGAGGTTATTGCCCTCCACAGCAAAGCGACTGGTGCCCCAGGCGCTCTCGTTAGCCGCCTGGGCAAGTACCAGCGAGGCCGGAATTACATCGACCCGGTTTAGCATCAGCTCAAAGTAAGCCTCGCTGCCCGGTGTTTCCTCGACCTCATACTCCCGTCCCAGCTCGGCCAGGTAAGATTGCTGCCATGGAGCCAGGCTATCGCCTTCGGCGATGCGTGTCTGCATCTGCAGCAACCAGACTCGCTCGGCAACAATGCGCTGATTAACGCGCTGAATGATTGGATTGAGAAAATCGAAAAACACCTGTTTTTTGGTCGCAACGTCGTCAATACTGGCCATATCCGGCAGTTCTGACTGCAACGTTTCCAGTTGCCCGGGCGCTTCTTCCGCCCAGGTTAGCACCACCGGCACGGCCAGTAGTAATAAAGTCACGACCCAGTTCCTTGGATTCAACATGTTCGTTCCCGTTGTTAATACTGCGATTGATGAATTAAAGAGCCGCGTGAGTATAGAGTGCTTTGTACGTTTTTCAACCAACTCTATATCCGCTCAAGACCGGTTCGCAGCCGTTTCGTCTTTGGATCACTTGACAGTCCACTTGCTGGAAGGTGTATACCCAGCCAGTCATAGAACCCGTAGAGAGTAATCCGCCATGAACAGACCAAGCCCCGCACTCTGGACTCTGATCGCCATGCAAGCCCTGTCGATGTGTGCTCCACCCATGGTGATTCTCATCGGCGGTTTGATCGGGACGCAGCTGGCGCCAAATCCACAGCTGGCCACCCTGCCGCTGTCGGTTCTGGTGGTCGCGACTGCTTTCAGCACCTTCCCGACCGCCATGATCATGCATCATCTGGGGCGCAAGGCGGGCTTTCTGATCGGCAACCTGGTGTCTGTTGCCGCCTGTGGCCTCGCCATATTGGCAATCTACAGTCACAGTTTTGCCCTGTTGCTGGTGGCCACCGCCGGGCTGGGTTTCAACATGGCGTTCGTCAACCAGTTCCGCTTTGCCGCCATGGAACGCGTTGCGCCCGAAGACCAGGGCCAGGCGGTATCCTGGTTACTGTTGGGTGGCATTTTCGCGGCACTGGTCGGGCCAGAACTCGGTGCCCTGGGTGAATCCCTGTTGAGCGCCCGTTATGCCGGCGCCTTCCTGTTACTGGCCGGGGTTCTGCTGGGGGTCACGCTGTTGCTGCTCCTCGCCTTTCGCGATCTGCCCTACCAGGCACCGGTCAAGCACGCGGAGGGCAGGCCCTGGGGCTCTTTGCTGCAGCAGCCGGTCTTGTGGCTGGCGTTGCTGGCCGGTGCCATTTCCTACAGCGTCATGACGCTGGTGATGACGGCCGCGCCGCTGAGCATGCACGACATGGATCAGCACAGCCTGCAGGCGACCAAAACAGCAATACAGGCCCATATTCTGGCCATGTTCCTGCCTTCATTGGCGACCAGCTGGCTGATCCGGCGCTTTGGCCCGGAACGGCTGCTAATGTTCGGATTACTGATTTATGCCCTGATGATCGTTGCCGGCCTGAGCGGACGCGGTGTCAGCCACTACACAACCAGCCTGATTCTGCTGGGCATTGGCTGGAACTTTCTGTTTGTATCGGGCACAACGCTGCTGCCCCGCGCCTATCAGGATTCGGAGCGATTCAGGGTGCAGGCGGTGAATGAATTTCTGGTATTTGGCGCCCAGGCTCTGGCGACACTCGGGGCGGGGTGGTTATTGTTTCAATTTAGCTGGGAGGTGCTGTTATACGCCACCCTGCCGGCACTGGTGGTATTGTCTGCCACACTGCTCTGGCATCGTCACCATGTTAAAGCCATGCAGACCGGCCCACAGCCAGACTCGGCTTAGCGGCCAAATAAGTACAGGCGCATTGCATCAGGCTAGTGGTAATACAGAATAGGAAGGGATGTAACGGAGAAAAACGATTAAACAGTGGCAGTGAGGCCCGATCCCGGGGCCTCCGTACTCAGGGTAACGCATAGGGCGTTACCGTCTGCGACGCTCGGTCTCGTCTTCAACCCGAATACGCTCCGGCTTTACCGCCGCACCCTGGCTGTATACCCGCCAGGCAACAGCCCCCAGCAACATCGTCAACAACAGTACAGTCATGGTTTACCCCTCATTACGGGTGTGTTTGCCAACCTGGGTCGGCGCTATCACCTTGGGTGATTGTCTGAAGTATAGCTGCATTGGCCCTCGCGACCAGTTAAAACACGTGTCGATGTCGTGTAAATACTGGCAAATCCGCAACACAACCGGGCTCTAACGCTGTTTTGAAGGGCCCGACGCCGGGAAGGCAATCACTGGGCCGCCCTTACTGTCACTGATCTTGGCAACACCTTCCTGCTCCACCTCGTCGATCCGGGTGATGGAATGCATGGGAATGAAACTGCGTTTGACGCCGCTGAACTCTTTTTTCAGCCGCTCTTCACCCGGGTCTACCAGCAATTGACTGCGCTCCCCGAAAATCAGTTCCTCAATTTCGATAAAGCCATACAGATCACTCTGATAGACCTGCTCACAATAGACTTCGTACAGCTTGTCCTGATTAATAAAGGACACTCGGTAAATGGCCTTGGGTTGTTTCATTATCGGGTAACGTCCTGACTCTCTGGTTCCGCCAATATGGGCGCAGACCCGCCAGTATTCAATACTGGCAAAGCCCTGATCAGCACCCAAAACCCGACTGCTCAAATTCTGTGCTCTGGATGGTTGGGTCGGGGCCGGGTTATGCGTATAATCTGCGCCCCTTTCGAGCGTCGGCACCTGAGGCGCTCCTGTTGAATAAAACTGCAGGCTCATGACCAAAAAACTCTTTATCAAAACGCACGGCTGCCAGATGAATGAATATGACTCGTCTCGCATGGCCGACCTGTTGGGCGACAGCCACGGTTACACCCTGACCGACAATGCCGATGAAGCCGACGTCCTGCTGCTGAACACCTGTTCAATCCGCGAAAAAGCGCAGGACAAGGTGTTCCACCAGCTGGGCCGCTGGAAAAAGCTGAAGGCCAAAAACCCGAACCTGAAAATCGGTGTCGGTGGTTGTGTGGCCTCCCAGGAAGGCCAGGCAATTTCGGACCGTGCACCCTATGTTGATATGATCTTTGGTCCGCAGACACTGCATCGCTTGCCGCAAATGTTGGATGCCTCAACCGGCCAGATCGCCAACGCCGCCGGCAACCGCATCGCCATGGTCGACGTGACCTTCCCTGAAATCGAGAAGTTCGACCACCTGCCCGCGCCAAAAAGTGATGGCGTAACCGCCTTCGTATCGGTGATGGAAGGTTGTTCCAAATATTGCACCTTCTGCGTGGTGCCTTACACCCGGGGCGAGGAAGTCAGCCGACCGTTCGATGACGTCATTACCGAAGTCGTGCAACTGGCGGAACAGGGCGTGCGCGAGATCAACTTTCTCGGCCAGAACGTCAACGCCTACCGGGGCCCACGCCACGACGGCGGTGAAGCCGACCTGGCCGAGCTGATCACCCTGGCAGCGCGCGTCGATGGCATCGACCGCATCCGTTTCACCACCAGCCACCCGGTGGAGTTCACCGACTCCCTGGTCGATGCCTACCTGGACGTACCGGAACTGGTCAGCCACCTGCACCTGCCGGTACAAAGTGGTTCAGATGCCATTCTGAACGCCATGAAGCGCGGCCACACGGCGGCCGAATACATCGAGAAGATGGAACGCATCCGGGCCAACCGCCCCGACATCAGCTTCTCGTCAGATTTCATCATCGGCTTCCCGGGCGAAACCGAGGCCGACTTCGAAGCCACCATGAACCTGATTCAAACCATTGGCTTCGACCACAGCTTCAGCTTCGTTTATAGCCCACGGCCCGGCACACCGGCAGCCAACCTGGAAGACACAACGCCCGAAGCCACCAAAAAGCAACGCCTGGCCATTCTGCAAGACAGAATCATCCAGCAGGCGGCCCAGATCAGCCGTCGCATGGTCGGCAGCACCCAAACCATCCTGGTCAGCGAACGCTCCAAGCGCAACCCGGCCGAGCTGCAGGGCCGAACCGAAAACAACCGCCCGACGTTCTTCGAACACGATGACGACGAATTGATCGGAAAGTTCGTGCAGGTCCGTATTACCGAAGCCTTTGCCAACAGCCTGCGTGGTGAGGTCATCAATACTGACCTGGCTTATTGAGGTTCGGTGGTTGAACCGGGGGTTGAACTTTTTTCGCGCCAGGAGCCCGTATCGGGCACCGGGTATACCTATCCGGGGTCGGCGTGAACCCTTCCATGGGGCCTAGACCGCAGCATCCATGCTGCGGACTTCCCCGGATAGGTATACCCGGCACCCGATACTCGTTCTGTGGTGGCAGATTTAATCTGCAAATAGTAATTCAAGTTATGGAGTTCGCGGAAGTGACAAGCGGCGGCTGCCGGGGGTACTCCTGTGGGGAAGTCCGCAGCATGGATGCTGCGGCCTAGGCTCAATGGACGGATCTACGCCGACCCCACAGGAGTACCCCCGGTAGCCGACGCGGATTCCTGGCACAAAGGTAATAGCAACCGGCATAACGATGGCTGAGTAACAATTCGTTACCGCCGTCATCGACTTTTTGACATGGCAGGGATGCGGCGTATTCTTAGCTTATTCCGCTGTTTACAGTGCAACGTGAGAGGAACCAGAACACTTTGACTACCCCGTCCAATCTTGAGGCTGCGACAACAGCTTCCGATCTGCGGCACTTTGAGCTGCAACCTGATAATCCCCAGCGACTGGCCAGCCTGTGCGGCCTGGCTAACGACAACCTCCGGCAGATTGAAGATCGCCTCGACATACGGGTCAATAACCGTGGCAATCGCTTTGAACTGGCCGGTGATGGCGGCAGCGTCGCGGCGGCCGAAGACATTATCAAGCGGTTGTATCGGGAAACCAAAGGTGGCAAGGACTTATTGCCCGACACGGTTAACCTCTACTTGCAGCAATCTGAAGTCGATTCACTGACCGAGACCGACGGTTCCCAGCTGCATGAGCACAAACTCTATGTGCTGCATACGCCCAAGTCGGTGGTTAAGCCGCGCGGTCCCAACCAGCGTGCCTATGTGCACAGCGTACTGACTCACGATATTAACTTTGGTGTGGGCCCGGCCGGTACCGGCAAGACCTTTCTGGCTGTCGCCTGTGCGGTGCATGCGCTGCAGAAAGATCAGGTCAAACGTATTATTCTGGTTCGGCCTGCGGTGGAAGCCGGTGAAAAACTGGGTTTCCTGCCCGGCGACCTGAGCCAGAAAGTCGACCCCTATTTGCGCCCGCTGTACGACGCACTTTATGAAATGCTGGGCCTGGAGAAAGTCGACCGGCTGATCGAGCGCAACGTCATTGAAGTGGCGCCCCTGGCTTATATGCGCGGCCGTACGCTGAGCAACGCCTTTATCATTCTCGATGAGAGCCAGAACACCACCAAAGAACAGATGAAAATGTTTCTGACCCGTATTGGCTTTGGCTCTACTGCCGTGATCAACGGCGACCCGACTCAGGTCGATCTGCCGCGTGGTCAGCAATCGGGGCTGGCGCATGCACTGATGGTGCTCAAGGGTGTCAACGACATCAGCGTGACCCAGTTTGGCTCCAAAGACATTGTGCGTCACCCTCTGGTGCAACGCATCGTCGATGCGTACGACGCCCACGGAGACAACTGACCGCCGCCATGAATGCCAGCACAGACCCCCTTCCTGCCGTCGACCTGGATGTGCAAATTGCATCCGGGGCTGCGAACCTGCCCGATGCCGATGATCTGTTGCTTTGGGTCGCCACTGCCTTGCAGGGGCAGAAAGACACGGCCAGCCTGACCATCCGGCTGGTCGATGATCCGGAAAGCCAGCAACTCAACAGCGACTACCGCGGTAAAGACTCGCCTACCAATGTATTGTCCTTCCCCTTTGAGGCACCGCCCGGTATTGACGACCCGGAGATCCAGGCGTTGCTGGGTGATCTGATCATCTGTGCTCCGGTGGTGGCCCGCGAAGCGGCCGACCAGGGCAAGCCGGTCCGGCATCACTGGGCGCACATGGTGGTCCATGGTACCTTGCATTTGCTGGGGCACGACCATATTGAGCCAGCCGACGCCGAGATTATGGAGTCGCTGGAGCGCAGTATATTGGCCAAGCTCGGCATCGCCGACCCGTACTGGCTCGACAACCACTTGCCGACCGGTACACCCTCCCTATAATGGGTGGGCCCGACCGCAGGACTTTTTAGCAGAGGACACGCACTAGCATGAGCGACGAACGACCCACGAGTAGCAGCCCCGGTAGGAAATCCTGGCTGGAACGCCTGTCGGATGCCTTTACCGGGGAGCCCAAAGATCGCGACGATTTGCTCAGTATCCTGAACAGCGCCCAGGAAAACGACATTCTGGACGGTGAGGCCTTCAAAATCATTGAAGGCGCCATGAATGTGTCGGACATGCACGTCCGGGACATCATGATCCCCCGCTCCCAGGTGGTCAGCCTGGAAACCAACGACAGCATTCAGCACTGGCTGTCACTGATCGTGGAATCCGGTCACTCGCGCTTTCCGGTTCTGGGTGAAAACTCCGATGAAGTCGTCGGCGTGTTGCTCGCCAAAGACCTGCTGGGTCTCGGCCTGCAAACCCAGTTTGATCTGGACGAAATGAAAAAACGGTTGAACACCATCATTCGCAACGTCAACTTCGTGCCGGAAAGCAAGCGGCTGAATGTGTTGCTCAAAGACTTCCGCAGCAATCGCAATCACATGGCGGTCGTCGTTGACGAATACGGTCAGACCGCCGGCCTGGTCACCATTGAAGACGTGCTGGAAGAGATCGTCGGTGAGATTGAAGACGAACACGACGACACCGTCGACGCCAACATCCGCCCCAACGGCAATGGCGGCTTTCTGGTGCAGGCACTGACCCCGATCGAAGATTTCAACGAGCATTTCTCGACCGAGCTGAGTGACGAGGAATTCGACACCATCGGTGGCATTGTCATGCACCAGTTTGGCAAGGTGCCGCAGCGGGATGAATCCATCACCATGGGCAAGTTGCTGATCCGGGTCGTCAATGCCGATAACCGCCGGGTTCGCGCTTTTGAAGTGAATCACCTCGAACCCCAGGCCGACTGATCCGCGCGGGTCCGGGGTCCGGATCCGCCACCCTCCCCCTTTTCCCGACCTGCCTGATTGGACATCCATGTTCCGGTAGCAGTCCAATGAAATTCGATGAATTTCATTGGACTGCTACAGTGTGTGCAAAACTGAACGAAGGAGGCTTCCATGCGTACTGAAAAAGACAGCTTTGGCGAACTATCGGTTCCGGACGATGTGCTTTACGGCGCGCAGACCGCGCGTGCCCTGTCCAATTTTGGCTTGTCTGGCGAGGTCATGCCGTCCCGGTTCATTGAAGCCTGCCTTGCTATCAAGGCCGCCGCTGCTGCGGCCAATGCTGAACTGGATGTGGTCGCCGAAGATAAGGCCGAGGCTATTCAGAACGCCTGCCAGGCCGCTCGCGAGCACATCGATGAGCGCCAGTTCCCGGTCGACGTTTACCAGACCGGCTCCGGCACCAGCACCAACATGAACGTCAACGAAGTCGTCGCCCATCTGGCCAGCATGGCCAGCGGGCTCGACATCAGCCCGAACGACGACGTCAACGCCAGCCAGAGCAGCAACGATACCATTCCCGCCGCCATTCAGATCAGCACCGCCCTGGCTCTGGAAGAGGAATTGTTGCCAGCCATTACGGCCCTGAAGAACAGCCTGAGCCAACAGGGTGACACCCATAAGAAGGTGGTTAAAACCGGTCGAACTCACCTGATGGATGCCATGCCGCTGACGGTGCAGCAGGAGTTTTCAGCCTGGATCGAAGCGCTGGACAGCTGCCAGCGACGCATCAACCAGTGCCTGCCCCGGCTCAAGGCACTGCCGCTGGGCGGAACCGCCATTGGCACCGGTATCAACGCTCCCAAAGGCTTTGCCGAGTCGGCTTGCCGGCATCTGAATCAGCGAATCGGTAACGACTTTTGCCCGCACAACAATGCCTTCTACGGCATCAGCACTCAGGATGTGTCAGTCGAGGTCTCGGGCTTGCTCAAGGGCCTGGCCACCAGCCTGATAAAAATCAGCAACGATCTGCGCTGGATGAACAGTGGCCCGCTGGCAGGTCTGGGCGAAGTGGTATTGCCCGCGCTGCAACCGGGCAGCAGCATCATGCCGGGCAAGGTTAACCCGGTGATTCCGGAAGCGGTGCTGATGGCGAGTTATCAGGTGATCGGTCACGACACGGCCATTACGCTGGGGGCGCAATCGGGGAATTTTCAGCTGAATGTCAGCCTGCCACTGATCGCCCGCAACTTGCTAGACAGCATCGCCCTGATGAGCCGCAGCTGCGAACACCTGGCACACAAGGTGATCGACGATCTGACAGTGAATCATGAAGCGCTGGCCGAACCTTTGCACCGCAATCCGATACTGGTGACAGCACTGAACCCGGTACTGGGGTATCTGAAAGCGGCCGAGATCGCAAAAACTGCCTACGCCGACAACCGGCCGATCATCGACGTCGCTCTGGAAAAAACCGACCTGAGCCGGGAAGAGCTGGAAAACCTGCTCGACCCGGCCCGGCTGGCCCATCCTCACGATCAACACGACTGACCCGTCAGTCGTCGCTGCGATGGTGTCCTTCGATGGTTCCAAATGGCCGCGTGAGAACGATCAGGCGCGGCAGCAGGGTCAGTGAGCCGAGCAAGGCCACCGCCATCGCCAGTGCCGTTAACAGACCAAAATACAAGGTGGGCCGGAAGTTCGACATCATCAGAATGGAGAAGCCCAGAATGATGGTCAGGGAGGTGTAGAACATCGCCTTGCCAATGGTATTGTGGCTGCGCGCCAGCGCCCGGACATAGTCGCCATCTTTGGCAAATTCCCGCTGATAACGCACCAGGTAGTGAATGGTGTTGTCGACCGCCATGCCGATGGTAATGCTGGCAATGGTAATGGTCATCATATCGAGCGGAATACCAAACCAGCCCATTATGCCGAGCACAAAGGTGGCCGCCAACAGGTTGGGCGCCATCGCCAGCAAGCTGAGTTTAAGACTGCGGAACAGAATCAGGAACATCAGCAGGATACCCATGAATACCACGCCCAGGGTCAGAATCTGTGAGCCGAACAAACTTTGCAGCATGTTGTTGTACAGCACCATCATCCCGGTCAGTTGTACCTGGCCAGGCTCAAAGCCCAGTTTCTCGACCGCATCCCGTTCAATGCGTTGCAGCAAGGCATTGCGCTTGAGGCCGTCCATCGAATCCAGAATGCGCACGTTCAGTCGTGCCTGGTTGTGCTCAACCGAGACGTAGGGGTCGATAACCAGGTCGCGAAACTCACTGGGGATAACGGTATACAGCAGCGCCAA
The DNA here is from genome assembly GCA_035704555.1 of Saccharospirillum sp. Lineage (GTDB taxonomy): Bacteria > Pseudomonadota > Gammaproteobacteria > Pseudomonadales > Natronospirillaceae > Saccharospirillum. The sequence goes on from DASSWT010000226.1 coordinate 38,841, forward strand.
CTGGACATTGGTTAGCGACTCGCCGCCATTGAACCCTTCTGCGATCTCGATCATCGTCGCCAGTGACAGGACCTTGCCGATTTCCGGTTGTTCATCCAGATAGCGATGCATCGCCTTGATGCGCGCAACTTTGGACTGGGTATACCAGTATTTTTCGGGGTCATCCACTCCCCCGAAATCGTCTCTGAAACTGCCTACCGAGGCACCACCACCGAAGCCTTCGTCAACAAACCCATCGTCTTCGGCAGAGCCTTCATCCGCAAACCCCTCGTCGACGAACCCCTCTGATTCAGGCTCCGCTGGCGCACTGGTGCTGCGCGGCGTAGCGGTATCCTCAAAATTGATCAGAACTTCCAGCGGCGTGGTTCCACCCAGGCGTTCGTCGATGACCGTCATGCCCTGATAGATGTCCGTGCTCTGGTCGAAATAATCGATAAAGCTGTTTTCCACCACCAGCCGGGTAATACCCACAACAGTGAACGCCGCCAGCGCCAGGCTGGTTACCAGAACCGCATTGCCGGATTTCAGGGTGATGCGCGCGAGTAATCGAGTGGTTTTTCCGCCAGAGGCTTTTTCCGCGGTACGCTGATCCTTACCGGCCAGCAGCAACAAGGCTGGAAACAGGGAAAACGTCACGATAAAGGCACAGGTAATCCCCAGCGACATCATCCAGCCGAAGTTGATGACCGGCCGGATGCCACTGAACAACAGTGACATGAACGCCACACCTGTGGTCAGTGCCATATACAAACAGGGCACCGCGATACGTTTGACAGAGGTCATCACCAGTTGTGCCTGATCCCAGTCGTGGTGTTTGCGCAGTAGCTCGCGGTAACGCACGATCAGGTGAATCGACATCGACAGCGTTAGAATCAGCAACAGCGAAATAAAGTTGCTGGAGATCACCGTCACCGGCCATCGCCCCAGCCCCAGAATACCAAGCATGGTGACGACCACGGCACCGCAGCACAACAGAGGCATGATCACCCAGCGCGGTTGCCGGAAAATCACCGTCAATGTCGCTATCAATAAAAACAGTACGCCCAGCCCAAAGGTGATCAGGTCATTGCGCACAAAGGTAATGATGTCGTCCGCGATCATGGGCACACCGCCCAGAAACAACTGGGCGTCGTCCTGGTGGTCTGCCATCACCTCACGGACAGAGGCTATTGTATCGTGGACCATGGCCGCGCGTCGGTTGCTTTGCTCTTCCAGCATAATCCCGACGCGCTCAAGATCAGCCGCGATCGACGCTCGAACATCACCAGAACCAGCCTGTTCTGTCAGTGACTCTTGTAATGTCAGCAATTGCTCCCGAGTTGTGTCTCGTGGCAGATTAATCTGCAGCGCCGTAGTGTTTTCTTCCAGATTAAGCAGCAAGTTGACATAGAGAGGGCTGTTGGCGAGTTCGGTTCGCGCCAGGTCGACATCCGTTTCCGGATCTTCCAGCGTTTTGATATTGGAGACCAACTCTGTCATTGGAACCGGCGGATTCGACAACAGCGGTACGTCCAGAACGGTCAGGACCGAATCGACTCCCCGGATCTGACGCAGATCATTGCGCAGAGATTCGAGCCCGGCCAGTGATGTCTCGGAGAACAGAGGGGTCGGTGGTGTGTAGGTCATCACCAGAAAATCCTGAGCGCCATAACGCTCAGCGGTCTCGCGGAACAGGGCCAGGTCTTCATCGTCTTCGAGCAACAAAGCATCTGCAGAGGCATCGAGACTGAAATGCCGGGCCTGGGTAGCCAGCAGCCCAATGACCACCACCAACCCGATCAATACCCAGAGGGTGTAACCGGTCAGGATGCGCTGGTAAAGCGTCCACATTCGCTGGCCCATATAGGCTCCCTGTTAATGTTTCAATAACCCGCCTGTCGTCTCGTCACGCGGTTTCACAGCCAGCGACGCACCCGCTGGCAATAGGCGACATAGGCCTGACCATGTTGCTTGTACAGGCGTTCTTCCTCAGGCCGGACAAAAAGCCACTGCAAGGCTACCACAAAGACCGGCAATACTACCCAGGAAGACAGTGTTCCCACCCAAATCGCCAGGCCCGCCGCAATCATCAGTTGCCCCAGATACATGGGGTTGCGGCTGATCCGGTAAACGCCACGTTCCACCAGTGGCCCCCGAACCTCGCCAAAATCCACCGAGGCCCCTGCACGTTGCAGTTCCCGGTCAGCAATCAGATTCAGAGCGGCGCCAAACACCACGGGAATCAGACCCAGAAAATTCCACGGATACGGAAACAGCAGAGCCAGAGGCTTGATGAAATGCAGTGAAAAGATGGCCAGCATGACCAGAAGACCGAGCGCCGGGGGTAAAAAAGGCGGCTTGTGAGACATGAAACACCACTTGATTACAGAGTCAAAGCCTGAAAAGGCACGGTTTGGCGTCTTGGTCACGCCTGAGCAGAACAGACCCCAGTGTAATAGGCCCGGTCTCCAGTTACAGCCGTCGAAAGTCACCTTATTGACCGCTTAACTGAAAGGATTCCGCTTCACGCTGGCACTCCCGATAGCTGTGACATGAGGTTAGGTGATCCATCACCAGGCCGGTTGCCTGCATAAACGCATAGCAAATGGTTGGCCCGACAAAGTTGAACCCGCGTTGCTTCAGTGCTTTGGACATAGAGCGGCTTTCATCGGTTTCGGTGGGTATCTGCGCCAGTTCCGACCGGCTATTGATCAGTGGCTTGCCGCCGACAAAGCCCCACAGAAACCGCGAAAAATCCTCACCGGCATCACGCATGGCGACGTAGGCGCGCGCATTACGGATCACGGATTGAATTTTCAGACGGTTGCGGACAATGCCCGGATCGCCCATCAGCCTTTCGACATCCGCCTCGGTAAAGTGAATCAGGGCGTCTGGGTCAAACCCGGCGAACGCCGCTTCGTAGCCCGACTGTTTGCGCAGTATGGTGATCCAGCTCAAACCGGCCTGTTGCCCGTCCAGACAGAGCTTGGCAAACAATGACTGGCCATCGGCCACCGGGCGACCCCAAACCTCATCGTGATACGCCTGATAGAGCGGATCCTGACTACACCATCCACACCGGTTCAGGTCGGTATTGCGATTATCGTCGACCAAGCATCATCTCCCTGTGTCTTTTCAAAGCAGAACCAGGTTGTCCCGGTGTACCAGCTCCGGCTCATCCACGAACCCCAGAATTGTCTCAAAGCTTGCCGATGGCTGACGGCACAACCGAATGGCGTCGTCGCGGTCGTAATTCACCAGGCCGCGGCCAATGGCAACGCCCTGCTCGGTCACCAGTGAAACACATTCACCGCGCCGGAACATCCCTTTGGCATCGGTCACGCCCACCGCCAGCAGGCTCTTGCCCTGTTCGGTCAAGGCGCGCACCGCACCGGCATCGAGCACCAGCTCGCCGCGAGTTTGCAATTGGCCTGCCAGCCACTGCTTGCGCGCCGCCAGGGGTTCCAGCTCAGGGGTCAGTTGGGTGCCGAGCACCTCGCCCTGACGCAACCGCGTCAGCACATTGTCGTTACGCCCACCCGCAATCACCGTCACCGCGCCGCTGCGGGAGGCCAGGCTGGCCGCCCTAACCTTGGTCACCATACCGCCGCGACCCAAAGCACCACCACCCGTCGCCATCTGCCGCAAGGCGGGGTCACTGGCCGAAGCCTGGCTGATCAGACGGGCATCCGGATTAGAGCGTGGATCCGCGCTGTAGAGACCATCCTGATCGGTCAGCAATATCAACGCATCCGCCTCAACCAGGTTGGCCACCAGGGCACCCAGGGTATCGTTATCGCCAAAGCGAATTTCGTCGGTCACTACGGTGTCGTTTTCATTGACGATGGGAATCACCGGCAACGGCAACAGCGCGCGCAGAGTACTGCGGGCATTCAGATAACGACGCCGGTCGGACAGGTCTTCATGCGTCAGCAGGATTTGGGCGGTATGTAACTGGTGGTGCTGAAACATATCTTCATAGGTTTGCACCAGCTTGGTCTGCCCGACCGCGGCCGCCGCCTGCAACAACTCCATCGACTCCGGTCGCTGGCTCCAGCCAAGGCGGTGCATCCCAGCCGCCACCGCGCCTGAAGACACCAGAATCAACTCAACGCCACTGGCCCGCAGCGCCGCCATCTGGTCGACCCACTGGCGAATGCGAACCACATCGAGGCCACGACCGTCATCGGTCAGCAATGCCGACCCGATCTTAACCACCCAACGCTGCCCTGCCGTAATGGCCGGATGCCTAACCACGCCTTCAGACACACCTGTATCCTTCTTCAATGTTGCGACCTACCAAGCTGACCAAATGGATCAGGGTGTGTAGATCACCTCGACGTCATAATCATCATCGTCGTCATCGTAATCGTCATCATCGGCCTGCTCGGCCTTGCGCTTGCTGCGCCGGCGCTCAGCCAATGTTTGAATGCGCTCACGCGCCTCACGTTCGACCTGATCACGATGCTCGGTATCGGCTTCCAGCAAATCAGGATCAGCCGCCAGCGCCGCGCGGTGCTCTTCAAGCCAGTTCATCAGATCCCGCACCAGAGGCTGGGTGCCCTCGGCAGAGATGGCCGAAATTACATAAACCGGGCCTTCCCAGTCGAGGGCCGACACCACTGAATCCACCAGCGCCTGGCGCTCATCCTCGGGCACCATATCGATCTTGTTCAGCACCAGCCAGCGTTCACGCTGCGCCAGCGACGGGCTGAACTGCTCCAGCTCGTTAACGATGGCAACGGCGTTTTCGGCCGGTGTCGAGTCATCAAAGGGATACATATCGACCAGGTGCAACAACACCCGGGTACGCACCAGATGCTTCAGAAAGCGAATGCCGAGCCCGGCACCATCGGACGCACCGGCGATCAACCCCGGAATATCAGCCATCACGAAAGAACGCAACGCATCCACCCGTACCACGCCCAGGTTGGGCACCATGGTGGTAAAGGGGTAATCAGCCACTTTCGGCTTGGCGGCACTGACCGCACGAATCAGCGTCGACTTGCCGGCGTTGGGCAAGCCCAGCAAGCCAACATCAGCCAGCACCTTCAATTCCAGACGCAGGTTACGGCTTTCGCCGGGTGAGCCCTTGGTAAACTGACGCGGCGCCCGGTTGGTACTGGATTTGAAACGGGTGTTACCAACACCGCGATGGCCACCCTGAGCAACCTTGACGGTATCACCCGCCTGGCGCAGGTCGGCCAGCACTTCCTCGGTATCGGCATCGATCAGCGTAGTACCGACCGGCACCACCAGCGTCACATCGGCGCCTTTATGACCGGTCATATCCCGGCCCTTACCACCTTCGCCATTTTCAGCGTTGTAACGGCGCACAAAGCGGTAATCGATCAGTGTATTCACGTTCTCATCGGCGCGAACAAACACACTGCCACCGTGACCACCATCGCCACCATCCGGGCCGCCTTTCTCAACATACTTTTCCCGCCGGAAGCTGACACAGCCATTGCCGCCTTTGCCGGCTTCCACGGTAATTGTGGCTTCGTCTACGAACTTCATCTGATCAGCCTCTGGGGAATAAAGGCCAGCTCACCTGAACCGGCCCCAAAAATTGGGTTGTTTGCTCGGCGGCTTTTGCCACGAAGCGTCAATATAGCATTTGTACTAACCACGATGGCGCTTGATACCCAAGCCTGGAGTCAGAACTCAAGTTTCGGAGTTCGGGTTGCCTTTGAGGCATTGGCCCGCGCCGGATACCGGGTGTACCCCTGTGGGGTCGGCGTAAATCCATCCATGGAGCCTAGACCGCAGCATCCATGCTGCGGACTCCCCCACAGAGGCACACCCGGCACCCGCCGCTCGTCACCTCAGCGAACTCCGAAACTTGAGTTCTAAATTTGCACCTGTGGCCGAAGCAACAACGACAACAAGTACCGGTGGCTGGGTAGGCCTGTCCGGGGTAGTCTGAGGCATGGACTAAAACGCCAGGAGCGTTTTAGCACGAGCAACAGCGAGCCCGAAGGGTGAATCCCATGGACGGGATTCATATCCCGAAGCCTAGGCCCCATGGACGGGTTAACGCCGGCCCCGGATAGGCCTACCCGACCGCCTGCACGCTTTCTGCCACTGAACACCATAAAGCCACCCATAAAAAAAGCCCTGCAAGGCAGGGCTTTTCAGAGTGTGTCAAAGTGCCAATCAGGCAACGATGTTCACAAACTTGCGGCTATGCTCGCCCTTGGTAACAAATTCGACCTTGCCGTCTGCCTTGGCAAACAGGGTGTGGTCTTTACCGATACCGACGTTGGTGCCAGCGTGAAAACGGGTACCGCGCTGACGAATGATGATGGAACCGGCTGTGACAGTCTGACCACCGAAGGCTTTCACGCCAAGGCGTTTGCTCTCGGAATCGCGACCGTTACGAGTACTACCACCTGCTTTCTTGTGAGCCATGGTTTCTCTCCGTTATGCTGAAATACCAGTGATTTTAACTTCAGTGAACCACTGACGGTGGCCCATTTGCTTCATGTGGTGCTTACGACGCTTGAACTTCAGGATCTTCACCTTCTTGTGACGACCATGAGCAACCACCTCGGCAGTTACCTTGGCACCCGCAACAACCGGCGCGCCAATGTTCACTTTTTCACCGTTAACCACCAACAGGATTTTATCAAAATCAATGCTAGCACCGGTCTCGGCTTCAATTTTTTCCAGCTTCAGCGTCTCGCCTTCGCTGACGCGGTACTGCTTGCCACCACTTACGATTACAGCGTACATGTATCTCTCCAATGATTAAAACCAATCCGACCCGCAGCGATTCATTACTTAACCTGTGTCTAAAGGCAACGCCTACGCTGGGAGCACCCTATAACAGGGAATGAAGCAGGTCGATCAGGGCGCGCAATAATACGGATTTCCAGACCCGGAAGCAACCCCTCAGCGTCGTCTGAACGCTCGCCCCGGCTCCCGGTTCTTGACACGACGGCAGGGGCTACCTAGCATCGCCCGCTGACGTTCACCACAAAGACCCCCCGCATGGATCAAAAAGCTGTTTTTGCCACCGTCAGTCAGGAATTCGAGGCGGTCAACCAGACCATTCTGTCACAGCTGGAATCCCGGGTGCCGCTGGTGGAAAAGATTGCTGACTACATTGTCAGCAGCGGTGGCAAGCGGCAGCGTCCCCTGCTGACGCTGCTGGCTGCGGGAGTCAGCGGGGGCATAGAAACCCGCCATTACCAGCTGGCAACCGTCATCGAGTTTCTGCATACCGCCACCCTGCTGCATGACGACGTGGTCGACACCTCCGACTTGCGCCGTGGCCGGCCGACAGCGAACGCGCGCTGGGGCAACGCCCCCAGCGTGCTGGTCGGTGACTTTTTATACGCCCGGGCCTTTGAATTGCTAGTCGATATCGGCGCCATGCCGGTGATGAACCGCCTCGCGGTGGCAACCCGCACCATTGCCGAAGGCGAGGTGCTGCAGCTGATGAACGTGCGCAACCCGGATGCGACCGAAGCCCAGTATATGGACGTGATCAAAGGCAAGACCGCCATCCTGTTTCAGGCATCCAGCGAGACGGCCGCCCTGATCAACCAGCAATCTGAAGCCAATACGGAAAAACTGGCAGCCTATGGGCTGAACCTGGGGCTCGCCTTTCAGCTCATCGACGATGTACTGGATTACGATGGCAATACCGAAACACTGGGCAAGAACGTCGGCGACGATCTGGCGGAAGGCAAACCCACTCTGCCGCTGATCCATGCCATGCAGAACGCCAGTCCCGATGAAGCCCAGCTGATTCGCCAGGCGATCCGCAAAGGAGGGTTGGAGAATCTTGATGCCATCCTCGACATCGTGCACCGCTGTGGTTCCATCGGCTATGTTCGAGACAAGGCGCTGGAGCATGCCGCCATAGCACGTGAGCAACTGGGTGATTTTGAGGACTCGGTGTACAAAACGGCGCTGTTGAGTCTGACTGAGATCGCCGTTCAACGCGATTCTTGATCCAACCCGGGCACTGGCCCGGGCAGATAATCCTAGCGTTCAGCACCCCGGGCGATCTGAGCATTCACAAAGGCCTGAAGTGCCAGAAAATCCATATCTGAGACAAAGTTAAACTCAATGCCGTAGGCGGCCATGCTGTTGCTGAGTTCGAACTTATCGAGCTCAGCCCGGATCCGGCTTTCTATGGTAATCACCCGGGTCACATGGCCCACCGTTACCTTGCCGGTCAACAGCAGGGTATCCCCGGTTTCACCACAAGGCTGCAAGGTTTCCAGGCGCGCACCGGTTGTCGACAGATCTACAATGGCGCCGAAGGCCCGCTCCTGGCCGGGCTGACTCTGGTTAACCACCGATACCTGCACGTTTGCCAGCACCCGTTCCGCCTTGCGGATCTCCCCGGCCTCGACCCGGTTTGGCCAGGCCAGATGCAGATAGGCCGTGGGGATGGAGCACAGGTGCTGTACCTGTGTACGAAAGGCACAGGCGTTCTTGTTGGCGAAGAACCGCAGAATAACCGGCTGCTCCTTACGCACCAGCAAGGTACGGCCATCACCGACCACCGGCGTAGTCACCAGCACTGACCGGCCCTGAATATGACCGATAAGCTGGCAATTGTATCGCTTCTCGTCACCGGCGATTTCCAGCTTCATACCAAGGCCGACGGGCAGCCTCAACGAGGGGTAATCTACACTGGCCATGGCCAGACATCCTTCAATAAGACCGACAGTAACAGACTGGCAATAGTCCGCAGCCGGTTCAGTTTCCACCATCTACGTCCCACTGAAATACAACTGCTCACGCGTTGAATCAATGAGTTCGCGCAATTGTCGCTCGGTCAGTGCCGCACCATTTGACAGCCAGGGCTCCCAGAAAGAACGCGCCGGCATTAAACGGTCATCGGTCGCGGGCCGAAAATCTTTACGGTCCTGTGCGTCGATTCGCCGCAAATACCCCAGCATTTCCAGCCCGGCGACGTTGGCAACCATATCCTCAGCACTGAAACCAGAGCTGCGCGTTTCGGCATCCGACCACTCTTTGTAGATGGTCAGTTCCAGTGCCGCATCCGGGTTCATTTGCGTACCCAGCCACATGGCCAGGGTAAAATGCCGTGCCAGATCATAGCGGCCATGCAACGTCAGGCGCTGGCCGGAAAGTTTGGGTAAATCGACGCCAGGCCGCATGCCCGACACCGACCCCAGTGTCGCATAGGAGAGCGCACCAAACACAGCACTGCCATCCTGCTCAAAATCCAGGCCGGGGCGCTGAACCAGAGCGGTCAGAACATCCCGCAGCGGAATCCGTTGGCGGCCATCGGCGGCGAAAAAGTCATTGATCCACTTTACCTCCTCAACCAAGCGCTCCCGCTGCCCGGTGTCTGACCAGAAAGGCGCGAAGTCCATCATCCAGCCCGACAACTCCGGATCATTCCACTTGGTTGAAAACCGTAGGTTTCCATCGCCCAGCTCCACCACCGGGTTCAACGTCTGCCACAGCTGCTCGGCATCTCGCACGGCAGGCAGCTCTGCCAATCGTGCATTTAACCAGCTTACCGCCCAGCCCGGCATCGTCACACCGCTCACCCACAAACGCTGCAGGCTGAATGGCTCACCGGGCGTCCAGGTCAGTCGCAGTGGCAAAAAGCGGTCCAGTATCCGTATCGGGTACCAGGCTTCCAGTTGCAGTTCCTCTGGTGTGATACGTGCCCTGAATTGCGTGTGGGTCAGCGCCGGCTGGGTAGACGCCAGCAGGATAGCCAGTTTCTGCACATCGTCTTGCTGCACTGTCAGCGAGACCGACTGCCCGGGTTCCAGCCGCGCAGGATGATACTCATCCAGCCACTGACGATATTTGCTCAGATCAGAAAAAGGAATGATCGTTCGGGGTGCGCTGTCACCCGGGACCGTCACCGACCAGACAAAAAGTACCAGCGCCAGTACCAGGATGATCACCGCCAGAGCCAGGCGCCGCATCCAGATCACGAAGGCACCTCGGTATCGGATGGCTCCACCGGAGGTTCAAAACTGAGTTTCAGTGCGTCCTGGACACCACGCCGCCAGGGCAGTTGTTTGATGCCAAAGGTGGCCAGAATTTTCTTGGTACTCAGTTCCAGGTTCTGTGGTTTCAGGCTCTCGTCCTGGCCCGGTGGATAAATAGCTTCGACCGACTCGACTTCAACATCAATGCAGGATTTTGCCGCCTTAACGATGGCTTCGGCGAAAATGTGCCAGTGGGTCACATCGCTGCCGGCATAGTGGTAAGTCCCCCACAACGGCGGCTCCACATCACAGTCAACCTGCTCCAGCATGGCTATCATCACCCGCGCCAGATCCGCTGCAGCCGTGGGACAGCCTCGCTGGGTATCTACAACCCGGATGACATCGTGCTGTTGCGCCTCAGCCACAATATGGGTCAGAAAATTAGGGCCGTCGGCACTAAACACCCAGGAAGAGCGCAGAATCAAATGGCGTTCGCAATGATCGCGCACGGCTTGTTCCGCCAACAGAAAATCACGGCCAGCCGAGGTTACCGGATGCATCGTATCCTGTTCGGCATAAGCCGTGGCCTTGCTCCCATCAAAGACCTGCTCGCTCGACACCTGCAGCAAGGGGATGCCAGCCTGCTGACAGGCCCCTGCAAGCACTGCGACACCCTGGTCCATCAGGTGCGGCCAGCGGGAGTCAACCGTAATGTTAGGCATCAGGTCATTGTGCACATAGGCATTGATGACGTAATCGGGGCGGTGTTCTTTAAGCAGTGCAGCCACGGCCACGGCATCGGTCAGATCCAGCTGGGCATCGGGAACCAGCACGGCCTGGATATTCCGGGCCGCCACGAGCCGGCCCAGCGCACGCGCCAGTTGCCCCTCGGCGTCAGTAACCAGTAATTTCACCCTGATAAAGCCTTAAAACGGGATATCGTCGTCAAAATCGTCGAAGTTATTGGCTGGTTGATGTCCTGTTTGCGGTGCCGGCTGGCTCGGTGCAGGCGCCGGAGAGGGTTTGCCGCCAAAGCCACCCTGAGGCTGACCACCAAACCCACCGGAGGACTGGGGTGCATTGCCCTGATAGCCGGTATTCTGGTTGCCCTGACCAGCGAAGCCGCCACTCTGACCCGCACCCGGGTTGTCGCTGCGACCACCGATAAACTGCATTTCGTTGGCCACAATCTCGGTGCTGTATTTCTCAACACCGTTCTGGTCCTGCCATTTGCGGGTTTGCAGGCGACCTTCAATATAAACCTGTGAGCCCTTGCGCAGATAGGTCGCCGCGTTCTCAGCCATGCGGCCAAAAATCACAATACGGTGCCATTCGGTGCTGTCGGACCGGTTGCCCTGCTCGTCGCGGGGCCCCAGTTCATTGGTAGCCACATTCAGGTTGACCACCTGAGTGCCCGAGGCGGTAGCCCGCACGTCCGGGTCCTGCCCAAGGCGCCCCAGGATAATCACTTTGTTAACTGTTCCGCGTGCCATAGAGTTGCGTCCTATTCTGTAAAAGTCATTTCAGGGAGGCCACCCGTGCACCTGCACCCCGGTGTTCCCTGCGTCAGTCGTTGTTATCTTTGAACCGCTCATGCGATAAATCAAGGGGCTGTATACCAGCCCGCCTGGTTATGAGCGCAGCGACAGGTCCGGATCATCGCCGCTTGCCTGGCGGCTGGCCGAACCGGCCGATGAACCAGCCACACTCCGATCAAGCGCCCATAGTAACACCATCCACACCAGCATCACTGCGATGCTGATCATAGCAATGCCCATCATTTCCCATTGCTGGTAGGCCCAACCGCCACAGAGCCCACCCAGGGCCGCACCCAGAAACTGACCGGTTGAAAACACGCCCATGGCGGTGCCCCGTGCATGTTCGGGGGCACGACGGCTAATCAGCGACGGCAGGCTGGCTTCGACAAAGTTAAAGCCCACGAAGAACAACCAGACCAGGCCGATACTCAGCCAGGCCACTGAACTCAGCCCGAGACCTGCCATGGCCAGGGTGATAAAAGCCCCGGCAAGGATCAAAAACACCCGATGCGCCTTGCGACGCTCAGCCAGCGCAATCATCGGCACCATGCCTAAAAAGGACAACACCATCACCGGCGCATAAACCCAGCCGAGCTGGTCACCCAGCACGCCTTGCTGAACCAGCACGACCGGCAACCCGACAAACATCATCGTCATGGTCAGGTGCAATACAAACACACCGATATTCAAGGGCACCAGTTGGCGGTCACGAACCACCCTTCCGAGCTGACTGCCCTGCCAGCGACGCTCTTCATGTACTTTCGCTGCCGGTGGAGCCGGTAACCAGAACACGATCACCAGGCCAGCCAGCGCCATCAGCGAGGTCGCCCAGAACACCCCGGACAACCCAAACGCACTGGCGATCACCGGGCCAACAATCACCGCCAGCACAAAGGAGCCACCAATAATGGCGCCAACGATGGCCATCGCCTTGGTACGCTCTTCCGGGCGAGTATAATCGGCCAGCAACGCCAGAATAACACTGGCAATGGCGCCCGCACCCTGTAGAGCACGGCCAATCACCACACCTAGCACATGCTCGGAAAGGGCTGCGATCACCGACCCGAGGATAAATATCAACAAACCGGCGGCGATAACGGGTTTACGGCCAAACCGATCAGACAGCATCCCCAGAGGAATCTGCAGCACCGCCTGGGTAATGCCATAGATCCCCAACGCAATACCCAACAGCACGGTGGTGGCACCGGTCAGAGACTGGCCATACAAGGTCAGAATCGGCAGTACCATGAAAAGACCGAGCATGCGCGAGGCATACAACAGTGCCAAGCCTGTCAGCGCCTTTTTTTCCAAACTATTAAAAGCCATATATCGGCAGTGTCCGTAATGTCCCAGGTTCAGAGCCCAGGCTGATCAATTGAGTCTGTTAACTAGAGTCGATACAAAGTCGCGCATGGTACCAGAAATGATTCCGGTTAGGCTTGCCACAGGCGGGTATTTTCCACGTCGGTTGCACTGTATTCGCGGGTTACTTAGTCGACACAGCCTGAATCCGTGCCCGACATCGGGTACGCCCCTGACGGGACGCTGCAAGTACATCCATGTAAGCTCGGCGGTCCCCATCCATGGGGACCGACGCCCGCCAGGGGCGCACCCGATGCCAGGCACTAGCCTGAGTCGGCAACCTTAGCTATAAAGCGATTCAGGATATTCTGAAACTTGGGTTCTGTACGTTTATACAGTAAACTGGGCCGCTTGCTTAGCTCAAGTTTCGGAGTTCGCCACCAACTGAGTGTCAGGTGCCGGGTATGCCTATCTGGGGAAGCCTGAGGCATGAATGCCGAAGTCTAGGCCCCATGGATGGGTTAACGCCGGCCCCAGATAGGCATACCCGGTGCCGGACACGGATTCCTGGCACCAAGTCAAACCCGAACTCCGAAACTTGAGTTGCTTAACTGCCCAGCCTGGCAGTCGCAACCATCATCGTAACAGCCGGAAAAAGAGGAAGGCATGGACAAGATTTCCGTCCAGGGGGCTCGCACCCATAACCTGAAGAACATCGATGTGGACATCCCACGCGATAAACTCGTCGTTATTACCGGCCTGTCCGGGTCGGGCAAATCGTCCCTGGCTTTCGATACTCTCTATGCCGAAGGCCAGCGTCGCTACGTCGAATCATTATCGACCTATGCCCGCCAGTTCCTGTCGATGATGGAAAAGCCCGATGTCGATCACATCGAAGGGCTGTCGCCGGCCATTTCCATCGAGCAGAAGACCACCAGCCATAACCCGCGCTCAACCGTGGGCACCACCACCGAAATTTACGACTATCTGCGCCTGCTGTATGCGCGGGTGGGCGAACCACGCTGCCCCGAGCACGATGAACCGCTGGAAGCCCAGACCATCAGCCAGATGGTCGACCAGGTGCTGGCGCTGCCCGAGGGCAGCAAGCTGATGATGCTGGCGCCAATCATTGATGACCGCAAGGGTGAGCACCTGCATGTATTCAACGAACTGCGCTCTCAGGGGTTCGTGCGGGTGCGGGTCGATGGCACGGTTATGGACCTCGATGAAGTGCCCGAGCTCGATAAGAAACGCAAGCACAGCATCGAAGCCGTGGTTGACCGCTTCAAGGTACGGGACGATCTGAAATTGCGCCTGGCGGAATCCTTCGAGACCTGCCTGACGCTCTCTGGCGGCATCGTAAAAATGGTCTACATGGACGGCGACGGGCCTGACATGCTGTTTTCCAACCGCTTTGCCTGCCCGGTCTGCGGCTATTCCATTGCCGAACTCGAACCGCGTATGTTCTCGTTCAACAACCCGGCCGGTGCCTGCGAGCAGTGCGACGGCCTGGGCATGAAACAGTATTTCGACGGCAGCAAGGTGGTGCGCGACACGGCCCTGTCGCTGGCCGAAGGGGCGATACCCGGCTGGGACCGGCGCTCGGTCTATTATTTCAGTCAGTTGCAATCCCTTGGCGAGCATTACGGCGTCGACATCGACCAGCCGTTCAAAGACCTGCCCAAGCGTTTTCAACGCTATGTACTGGACGGTACCGGCAAAACAGAAATCGATTTCTCCTATGTGAACAGCCGAGGCGCCACCTACTCGCGCAGCCATGCCTTTGAAGGCGTGATGCCCAATATGGAGCGCCGCTACCGGGAAACCGACAGCCAGATGGTGCGCGAAGAATTGTCGAAGTTCCTTACCGAACAGGACTGTCCGGGCTGTCACGGCAGCCGTTTGAAACAAAGCGCACGCCATGTATTTGTCAAAGGCATCAACTTGCCCGAAGTTACTCACATGGCCATTGGCGACTCCCTGACCTACTTCCAGGAACTGACGCTGACCGGCTCACGCGCCCAGATCGCCGACAAGATCCTGCGTGAAATTGTTCAGCGCATGACCTTTCTGGTCAACGTCGGGCTCGACTACCTGACGCTCGACCGCAGCGCCGACACCCTCTCCGGCGGTGAAACCCAGCGCATTCGCCTCGCCAGCCAGATCGGCGCCGGCCTGGTTGGCGTGATGTACATTCTGGACGAACCCTCCATCGGTCTGCACCAGCGCGACAACGACCGCCTGCTGGAAACCCTGACCAACCTGCGCGATATGGGCAACACCGTTTTGGTAGTCGAGCACGATGAAGACGCCATTCGCGCAGCCGACTTTGTGCTCGACATCGGCCCCGGTGCCGGTATTCATGGCGGGCACATCGTCGCCTCGGGCACCCCGGCCGACATCATGGCCCACCCCGAGTCGCTGACCGGTCAGTACCTGAGTGGCAAACAGCGCATTGAGGTACCGAAAAAACTAACGCCGATGGACCCGAAGAAACTCATTACCATCACCGGTGCGCGCGGAAACAACCTCAACGATGTGACCCTGAACCTGCCAGTCGGTCTCTTTACCTGCGTCACCGGGGTATCCGGTTCCGGTAAATCAACACTGATCAACCAAACACTGCACCCACTGGCGGCTACTGTTCTGAACAAAGCCACCACCCTGACCCCGGCGGCGCATGAGAGCATCAGTGGCCTGGAGCATTTCGACAAGGCGGTCGACATCGACCAGAGCCCGATCGGCCGTACCCCGCGCTCGAACCCGGCGACCTATACCGGCATATTCACCGCCATCCGCGAACTGTTCGCGGGCACCCAGGAAGCGCGGTCACGCGGTTACCAGCCGGGGCGGTTCAGCTTTAACGTCAAGGGCGGTCGTTGCGAGGCTTGCCAGGGCGATGGCCTGATCAAGGTGGAAATGCACTTCCTGGCCGATATCTACGTCCCCTGCGATGTATGCACTGGCAAACGTTACAACCGTGAGACGCTCGACATCCGATACAAAGGCAAGAACATTCACGAAGTGCTGGAAATGACCATCGAAGAGGGCCGAGCCTTCTTCGACGCCATTCCGGCGCTGTCACGCAAGCTGCAAACCCTGATTGATGTCGGCCTGACCTACGTCAAACTGGGGCAAAGCGCGACCACCCTGTCGGGCGGTGAAGCCCAGCGCGTCAAGCTGGCGCGGGAACTGTCGAAGCGCGACACCGGTAATACGCTGTACATTCTGGATGAGCCCACCACCGGCCTGCATTTTCACGACATCAAGCAATTGCTGGCGGTCCTGCACCGGCTGCGTGACCACGGCAACACCGTCGTGGTGATCGAACACAACCTGGATGTCATCAAAACGGCTGACTGGATCATAGATTTGGGACCGGAAGGCGGTAGTCGTGGCGGTTACATCATCGCCGAGGGCACGCCCAAAGACGTAGCCAATAACAAGGCCTCGGCGACCGGTAAGTACCTGAAGCCGCTGCTGAAAGCCGGCGCAAAAGCCCTGGAAACGGCCTAACACAAGAACCCCGTTAGCGGGGTTCTTTTGCCTTGGCCTGGTTCCAGAACGCATCCAGGCTGTCGAGATTGTGTGCGGACCAGTCACCACCGCCAGCCTGAACCTGCTGTTCGACCTGACTGAACCGGGATTCAAACTTACGCGCAGCTTTGCGCAGCGCCTGTTCCGGATCAACCTCCAAGTGACGCGACAAGTTGGCGATCACAAACAACAGATCGCCAAGCTCTTCTTCAGTATGGGCGGCATCGCCCGAAGCTGCGGCCGCACGCAATTCAGCCAGCTCTTCATCAACCTTATCGAAAACACCACTGGCATCCGGCCAGTCAAACCCAACCCGGGCAGCCCGCTTCTGCAACTTGCGGGCGCGCAGCAAACCAGGCAATGAACGCGGTACATCGTCCAGCAGTGACACAGCACGGCCACTGTTCTGCTTCTCAACGTCTTTCAACTGATCCCACTGACCGTTCACCGTACCGGCATCGGTTTGCTGATTCGGGTCTATTTGGCTTTCAAGCGTACCGGCCGGAAACACATGAGGGTGGCGGCTGATCAGCTTGGCGACCAGATCGTGAACCACATCATCGAGGTCAAAGCGCTGTTCTTCAGCCGCTATCTGGGCATAAAACACCACCTGAAACACCAGGTCACCCAGCTCCTCCCGAAGGTGTGCGTAGTCGCCCCGCTCAATGGTGTCGATCACCTCATACACCTCTTCCAGGGTATGAGGAACAATCGACTCGTAAGTCTGCTCCAGATCCCACGGGCACCCGGTACCCGGCGTGCGCAACCGCTGCATCAGCGTTTTAAGATCGTGATAATCGTATCGTTGAGTCAAATTAGTCTGCCTGTTCCTAGCTCAAGTTTCGGAGTTCGCGGTTGACTATGTTGCCAGTCGCCCGCACCGGCCACCAGGTAGGACTATCGAGGGTCGGCGTAAACCCATCCATGGGGCCTGGACCGCAGCATCCCTGCTGCGGACCACCCTCGATAGTCCTACCTGGCATCCGGTGCTAACTCTGTGCAAGCGAACTCCGAAACTTGAGCTGTAAGCTCCTAAGTGCCATTAATGCTTCACGCGCGGCATTACTCGCCGCACATCGGCTACGTTGGCGATTTTGGACAACTGGGCCATGACTTTACCTAAGGAATCGATGTCCTCTATCTCCACCGTCAGCCGCATGTCTGCCTGGCTTTCATCCTTGTTCGACAGGGTGTTAACCGAGGTCACGTTAATATTGCTGTTGGCCATGATCATCATGATGTCGCGCAGCAGGCCGGTGCGGTCATAAGCCAGAATATTCAGTTCGACCGGATAGGTGCGGCGGGTCTCACCGCCCCAGCTAACTTCAATGATCCGCTCCGGCTCACGGTCTTTCATTTGCAGCAGATTCACGCAGTCCTGCCGGTGGATCGAAACGCCCCGACCCAGGGTGATATAACCCACCACCGGATCGCCCGGTACCGGCTTACAGCAGTTGGCAATCTGCGTCATCATGTTGCCGACGCCGTGAATCATCAGATCGCCACTGGGTTTGAGCTCACTGGCCGTCGACAGCTGAATTTCATCCGGCCGTGCCGGGTTAACCATGGCTTCCGCCGAATGCACCACCTGCATCAGACGCAAGTCGCCAGCCCCAATGGCCGCGTACATGTCGTCAGCCATTTGAAAGTTTACCCGCTTGGCCAGTTCATCCATATCCAGCTTGGGCAGATTGAAGCGTTGCAACTCACGCATCAGCATGGCTTTGCCATCACGCAGGTTCTCGGTCCGGTCCAGTGACTTGAACCAGTGACGAATTTTGGCGCGGGCCCGGGAACTGTGTACATAACCCAGGTCCGGGTTCAGCCAGTCGCGGCTGGGCGCCGGATCCCGGCCGGTCAGCACCGACACCTGATCGCCGATTTTAAGGCGATGGGTCAACGGAACAATACGCCCGTTCACCTTGGCACCCCGACAACGGTTACCGACATCGGTGTGGATCTTATAGGCGAAATCGATCGGTGTGGCGCCCTTGACCAGATCAATGACGTGACCTTCAGGCGTCAGCACGTAGATGCGGTCGGTCGCGACATCCGCGCCCCACTCTTCCACCATTTCATGGATGTCACCGAGTTCATCGTGCCATTCAAGCACCTGGCGCAGCCAATTGACCTTCTCTTCATAACCGCGTGAGTGCGCCTTGCCTTTGGCATCGGTGCCTTTGTAGACCCAGTGCGCACAGATCCCCAGTTCGGCATCGTCGTGCATCTCATGGGTGCGGATCTGCACTTCCACCACCTTGCCTTCCGGCCCGATAACGGCAGTGTGCAATGAGCGATAACCGTTGGATTTGGGCGAGGCGATGTAATCGTCAAATTCGCGGGGAATGTGGCGCCACAGAGAGTGAACAATACCGAGCACGGTGTAGCAATCGCGCACATCCGGCACCAGCACGCGAAATGCCCGAATGTCGTATACCTGGCTGAAGCTGATGTTCTTGCGCTTCATTTTGCGCCAGATCGAATAGATGTGCTTCGCCCGCCCCTGAATCTCGGCCTTAATGGCGGCCTTGCTGACTTCTTCCTGGAGAATGTTTTGCACGTTTTCGATGTAGCGCTGACGGTCCAGGCGCTTTTCATCGAGCAGCTTGGCGATCTTCTTGTAATCGAGGGGTTCGATGTAGCGAAAAGAGAGGTCTTCGAGCTCCCACTTCAGGTGGCCCACACCCAGGCGATGGGCCAGTGGCGCGTAAATATCGAACACCTCCCGCGCCACCTTGTAGCGACGCTGCGCCGGCGCGTTCTTGACCGCCCGAATCGCGCAAGTCCGTTCCGCCAGCTTGATCAGCGCAACGCGAACGTCATCGATCATCGCCACCAGCATCTTGCGCACCGCTTCACCCTGGGTTTCGTGCTGGCCCAGCACCGCCCGGCGCGTCGACTTGTGTTTGGTATGGATGGCGGCCATGCGCAGCACGCCTTCAATCAGCGTGGCTACCTGCGGGCCGAACTGGTCGCGAACGGTATCCAGCGGCAGCTCTTCCTCACGCACGGTACGGTAGAGAATGGCTGCGATGATGGCGTCCTGGTCGAGGTTCAGCTCCGACAGGATTTCAGCCATTTCCAGCCCGGTACGGTAAGCCGACTCACCCTCACCCCAGTGGTTCTTGGGTGTGTCAGTCTCTTCTTCGGCGACTCTGGCAATGCGACAGGCACGCAGCAGCTCTTCCCGGTCGAGCAAGGGGTTTTGCCGTTCCACGCGGACCAGCCACGACTCGAGGTCCACCGTTCCATCACTGAATACGGGTTGATCTTCGCGTACCTTAACCATCAGCTACTCTTGTGTTATTCAAATCACGGCATAGCCTGACTATGCCCGGACATCCTGTCATTGGGTCACCCCGAAAACGGGCGCACCTTAGTCATTGAACCTCGCGGACGCAAGCGGCGTTCCGCAATTGCCTTCTCGCCTTAGCCAGTTTCGGGCCAGGTTGTGCCTTAGGACTCAAGTTTCGGAGTTCGGTCGACTAGGAGGTATTGGCCCGCACCGGCTACCGGGTATGCCCCTGTGGGGTCGGCGTAGATCCATCCATGGAGCCTAGACCGCAGCATCCATGCTGCGGACTACCCCACAGGGGCACACCCGGCACCCGCTGCTAGTCTTTTAGGCGAACTCCAAAACTTGCGTTAGTTAAACACTCCGGTCGACAAATACCGGTCGCCCCGGTCACAGATAATGGCCACTATTACCGCATTCTCAAGTTGCTTGCTCAGACGCAGGGCACCGGCAACCGAACCGCCGGACGACACGCCGGCAAAGATCCCTTCTTCTGCTGCCAGACGGCGCATGGTCACTTCGGCCTCATGCTGGCTAATATCCAGCACCTGATCCACCCGGCTGGCATCGTATATTTTCGGCAGATAAGCCTCGGGCCAGCGGCGAATGCCCGGAATCTGGGAGCCTTCCTCCGGCTGCAGGCCAACAATCTGAACCGCCGGGTTCTGCTCTTTCAGATAGCGGGATACGCCCATGATCGTGCCAGTCGTGCCCATGGATGACACAAAATGGGTCACCTGACCGGCGGTGTCGCGCCAGATCTCCGGGCCAGTGCTTTCGCAGTGCGCCAGAGGGTTATCCTGGTTGGCAAACTGATCCAGCACGCGGCCCTTGCCTTCCGATTGCATTTGCAACGCCAGGTCCCGGGCGTATTCCATGCCCTGCTCCCGGGTCACGCTGATGATTTCGGCACCATAGGCGCGCATGCTGGCGCGACGCTCTTCACTGAGGTTCGCGGGCATGATCAGAATCATCTTATAGCCCTTGATCGCCGCGGCCATGGCCAGGGCTATGCCGGTATTGCCGCTGGTCGCCTCAATCAGCGTATCGCCGGGTTTGATGTCACCCCGCTCTTCGGCATGGCGGATCATGCTGATCGCCGGGCGGTCCTTGACCGAACCGGCCGGATTGTTGCCTTCCAGTTTGAGTAGAATGGTGTTGCTCGTCTCGCCGGCCATGCGCTGCAGACGGACCAGTGGCGTGTTGCCGACAAAGTCTTCAATCGTCGGATATGAGGGCATTGTCTGCCTCCTTTCAAAAAAGTGCCGTTATGATACTGCGTTCGGGCACCGGTGCGTAATAGCACCTCCTTTTAACCAGTTACCTCAGCGCTATATGGCACCTGGCTGTATCGCTTTGATCACCGCTCCAGCGCGCTCTGGCGCGGGGTTTCAATTGACCGCTTGCCATGGGCCGATTACAGTTCCTTTACTACAAAGACAGGCAGTCACATGATTTCCACGGGTATTCAAAACCGTATCCTTTTTATCGCTCTGGCGCCGGTACTGGTCTTCGGCATTGCCTTTACCGCCTGGTTTACGAAAAATGATATGGCTCAACAGACCAGCGCCTTTAACAACCGTACAGAAACGGTGGTTAACCGGCTGGGAGACGCCCTGTCACTCCCTTTGCAGGAAGGCCGCACCGAGTTGGTTCATGCCCTGCTACGCCGTGCCCTGAACGAGCGCGATGCCCGTGCCGTTCGTTTGTTTGACCCCTTTGGCAGCGAGTGGCTGGAATCCGGCCCGACCATGCAGGGCCCGGCCTACCCCTACTCGATTCAGGATACCAACCGCCTGACCCGCTACCGCACCCAGTCGACGCTACGCTACCTTATTCCGATCTACCCTCCGGCCGACCTGCAACTGCGCATGAGCACCTCGGCGCCAACCGGCTGGCTTGAGGTTGAGTTTGACTATGCCAACACCCTGGTCGCGCATTATAGGACATTGCTGATCAACCTGATGCTCCTGGCTCTCGGCCTGATTGCTGTATCAGGGCTGGCGGTATGGCTCAGCCGCGAAATCAGCCGGCCGGTGCGTAACATGATCGCGACCGTCGATGCGATTCGCGAAGGCAATCTCGACGCCCGGGTTGACCTGAAAGCCAATGGCGAGCTGCATGACCTGGAAGTGGGCATCAACTCCATGGCCGAAACCCTGCGCGATGCCTATGAAGAAATGCAGAACAGCGTTGAGCAAGCCACCGAAGACCTGCGCGAAACGCTGGAAACCATCGAGATCCAGAACATTGAACTGGATATGGCCCGGCGCGAAGCGCAACAGGCAAACCAGGTAAAAACCGAGTTTCTTGCCAACATGAGCCACGAAATTCGCACACCGCTCAACGGCATCATTGGTTTTGCCCGCCTGCTGGCCAAGTCCAACCTGACGCGCAAGCAGGAAGACTATATTTCCACCATTCTGTCTTCTTCACAGGGTCTGCTGACCATCATCAACGACGTGCTCGACTTCTGTAAGATTGAAGCAGGCAAACTGATGCTTGATAACCGCAGCATGAACCTGCGTGAGACCATCGAAGACGTACTGGTGATGCTGGCCCCCGCGTCTCAGGCCAAGCAGCTGGAAGTCGTCAGCCTGTATTATTCCGACGTACCCGAGCAACTGATCACCGACCCGCTGCGGCTCAAACAGGTACTGACCAATCTGGTCAACAATGCCATCAAGTTCACGCCCAAAGGCAGCATCGTTGTCCGCACCATGATCGAGCAGGCTCAGGGCAACAAACTGATGGTGCGCATCAGCGTTACCGATACCGGCATCGGCCTGTCCAAAGCTGAGCAGAAAGCCCTGTTCCATGCCTTCACTCAGGCCGATTCATCAACTGCCCGCGAATTCGGTGGCACCGGCCTCGGCCTGGTTATCTCCAAGCGGTTGGTGGAACAGATGGGTGGGGATATCGGCCTGGAAAGCCAGAAAGATGAAGGCTCCACTTTCTGGTTTAACATCAAGGCCGAAGTGGCCCCGGCCATTCAACAGCCACCCAAGCTGACTGACCTCAATGGCTTCACCCTGGCCATTGTTGAGCCGCGCGAGATGTCACAGCTGGCCCTGCGCCATCAGGCCGAACAATGGGGCATGGATTGCCTGGTGATGAGCAAGCTGGACGAATTGCACCAACATCTGAAACAGCCAGACACGGTGCGTCCGGACATGGCCCTGGTGGACGTCAGCGGCTTCGGTAACGACGATTCCCTGTACCGGCAAATCCTGCACATCGAACGGGAGTTGCACTGCCCTACACTGGTACTGGCCACCACAAGGGACGAGGACATCAGCTACAAACTGCTGGAGCAGGGAGCCAAACATTACCTGTCGACCCCGGTGCGCTACAGCCAGCTGTACCAAACCCTGGTCACCATGCTTCGCCCGGAAAAAGCCGGTAAAACGGAAGAGAGCTCGTCACTGGCCCTGGGTCTGGTGCGTTCAACCGTGCGGGTATTGGCGGTCGACGACAACCCGGCTAACCTAAAGCTGATCATCACCTTGCTGGAAAGCATCGGCATTCAGGTCGATGGTGCCCGGAACGGCGAAGACGCTGTCGAGGCAGCCCGGCACAATCAATACGACCTGATATTTATGGACATTCAGATGCCTGGCATGGACGGCAAACAGGCCACGCGTCGCATACGACAGATGGAACCGGCCCAGGCCCGGGTGCCGATCATCGCGCTGACGGCGCACGCCCTGGCGGAAGAGCGCCAGAGCATGCTCGACAGCGGTATGGATGACTATCTGACCAAACCTGTCGATGAGGATCAATTGCACCGTACCCTGTTCAAATGGACCGGCACCGCCCTGAACTATGAGGATACCCAGTCGATCGCAGCGCCCGCCGACAACGAAGCGCCCGCCTCACTCGATATGGAAAAACTGCACGGTCTGCCGGTGGTCGATTTCGTCTCCGGTCTGGAAAAAGCCAGCGGCAAGCTCGGGCTGGCACGCGATATGTTCACCATGCTGATGGACAGTCTGGAAAAGGATCAGCGCCGGATGAATGCGCTGTATCAGCAAGGGGACTACAAGGCTTTGCTGGAAGACGTGCACCGTTTGCACGGGGCCACTCATTATTGCGGTGTACCCCGCATTCAGATGACCGCCATGTACACCGAATCACTGCTCAAACAGGGCCACTACGCCATTCTGGAAGATGCGCTGTTCCTGCTGAATGAAGAAATCAATGAACTGCAACACTGGTCGAACGACCATGACTGGGAAAAGGTGCTGGAGCAGGCGGTGAAGGTCTATGCCTATCAGATGCAGCAAAAATCGGGCAAGCGTCAGCCCAGTTAATCGAAGCGCTCAGGCAATGACGGCGAAGGCCACCACGTAATCCTGCTCATCAGCCAGGCTGATGTGTACCCTGGTTGCACCGAGCGCTTGCTGTTTCTTGAGCGCCACGCCATGCAGCTGCGCACACGGGGCGCCATACTCGTCCGGCAATATCTCGATGCCCTGGAATGTAACCCCCTGGGCAATCCCGGTTCCCAACGCCTTGGCAATGGCTTCTTTTCCGGCAAAACGATTGGCCAGGAACTTCAGTGGTTTCCCGCGACGCTGATACTCACTCTGTTCGGCACTGGTCAGGATACGTCGCAGAAAGCGATCTCCCTGCTGGTCGAGCACCTGCCCGATGCGTTCGATATTAACGATGTCGGTACCAATATTCACAGCCAGAGCCTCAACGGTGGTAGAGCCTGAGTGTCAGCATACCCAGTTTTTACTGTGCCAGGAACGCCCTTCCAGTACGTGCTGAATGCGGCCGGCGTTGATCGTTTTGGCCACAGCCAGCGCACCGGGCTGATGCCAGTCGTTATCCGCTATGGCCAGAATCAAGTGCCCGGGTAACTGATCGGCGCGGGTGCCCTGGCAAAAACCCCGGGCCGGATCAAAGCGGTAATTGCCCTCGGGCGCTACCCAGTCGCCGGTATCCATCGTCTGGCGATAATCCAGCCCAAAGCCTGTCGCCTCCAGCAGGCGGCGTTCGAAATAGCGCAATGCGGGTGCCTGCTGGTTCGGCTTGGCCAGCAACAGCAGGGTGCTGGCATAAACGCCAAAAAATCCTTCATCGACCTGAAACCGGGGCACCAGACGGACACAGAGTTCGTTGATATAGAGCCCCTGAACCAGAGCCGCGCCATAGTGCACGGGCACCGCGCCCTGATAGCGCCAGTCACTCAGCTGTTTCAGTTCGGAGTTGCCATGGGTTCGGACCAGACAGGGGCAAAACAGGGCGGGACGGGAGGTTCGGCCGACGGCGGTAAACCGCCCGTGATCCGGCGTGAGCAGCTCCAGTAACCAGTGAGACTCGCGAAACGGGCGGGCATGCAACACATAGGCGGGCTGATCTGGCGCTCGCCGTCCGCTCATGATTCACTCCCGGTCATGGCTCGTTAAAGTAGCCCAGGCTTTTTAGCGCACGTTCGTCATCCGCCCAACCGCCTTTCACCTTAACCCAGAGGTTCAGCATGACTTTGGCGTTGAACAGCTGTTCCATATCCAGCCGGGCATCGTGGCCGACTTTTTTGATACGACTGCCCTTGTCGCCGATGACGATTTTCTTCTGGCCCTGACGCTCCACCAGAATCAGGCCATGAATATGCAGTACCCGGTCTTCAAATTTAAACTGTTCGATCTCAACCGCCATCGAATAAGGCAGTTCGGCACCGAGCTGACGCATCAGCTTTTCCCGGATCATCTCGGCCGCCATAAAGCGCTCGGTCCGGTCGGTAATCTGATCTTCGGGAAAGTAGAACAGACTCTTGGGCAGGCGTTTGGCGACCTGTTCTACCAGGGCATCAAGATTGTTGCCTCTCAGCGCCGACAGGGGCACCACTTCGGCGAAGTCGAACTGCTCCGCCAAGCGCTGCATGTGCGGCAGCAGGCTTTGCTTGTCTTCGAGGTGATCCACCTTATTGATCGCCAGTATGACCGGTGCTTTGTTCGCTTTTAGTTTGTCCAGAACCCACTGATCCTCATCGGTCCAGACGGTGCGGTCGACGACCAGTATGATCACATCGACATCCGCCAACGCCGAGTCCGCGGCCCGGTTCATATAGCGATTGATGGCCTTCTCTTCGCCACGGTGCATCCCCGGGGTATCGACGAAGATCATCTGCACATCGTTTTCGCTGTGAATGCCCATCACCCGATGCCGAGTAGTCTGAGGCTTGCGAGAGGTAATGGATACTTTCTGGCCCAGAACGTGGTTCATCAGCGTCGATTTACCAACATTTGGCCGGCCCACGATGGCGACAAAGCCACAACGGGTATTTAATTCGTAGGGTTCATTCACTTGGCATGCTCTCCGAGCGCTTTCAGGGCCGCGCGCGCGGCTTCCTGTTCCGCAATACGACGACTGTTACCGGCACCGACGGTCGGTTGCTCCAGACCCTCGACTTCACAATCAACGGTAAAGGTCTGATCGTGCGCCTCGCCGCTCACGTCGCGCACACTGTACTGCGGTAAGGGGGCTTTTCGGGATTGCAAAAACTCCTGCAGGCGGGTTTTGGAATCCTTGATGTTGTCGCTCAGGTTCAGTTCCTGCAACCGTTGCTCGAACCATTGAACGATGACGCTCTGTGCCGCGTCCAGTGATTGATCCAGACTGATGGCACCGATGATGGCTTCGATCGCGTCGGCAAGAATGCTATCACGCCGGAAACCGCCGCTTTTCAATTCGCCGCTGCCCAGGCGCAAACACTCACCGAGTTCGAATTCGCGGCCCAGTTCTGCCAGTGTTTCGCCTTTTACCAGGTGTGCCCTTAACCGGGACAACTGGCCTTCACGCGCCTTGGGAAAACGATCGTACAACTGCTGGGCAATGGTACAGTTGAGAATGGCATCCCCGAGAAACTCGAGTCGCTCATTATTTTTTCGGGAGAAGCTGCGATGCGTCAGCGCCTGTTGCAATAGCGCTACGTCGTTAAACTGATAACCCAGCCGCTGACTGAGTCGTTCAATCATTAATGACACAGGTCAGAGTCCGTATTCTTCATGAAAAGTCAGTACCACATCAATGTTGGCTGCGATGTGCACTCTTTTTTCATAGTCAAGAATGACTTTGGGTTCATCGGAACGCAAATCCACCTCGAGGTCGCGACGCAGGTCGAGTTCGATGTTGTTTATACTCAGATTTTTGGACATCCGATCTCTGAATTCAGATTCCTGAAAATCTCCACCACTTAAATCCTGAACGGTACGGCTGATCATTTGATCGATGGTGAACTGATCATAATAGGGGCCAGACAGCTTGATGATCAGCGTGCCAAAAAAGATGACCAAAAACAGCAAAAGGGCCATCGTCAGAATCGTCATGCCCTGCTCACGCCTCGGAGTCCGCATTGTCATTCATCCTGTTTGGGGCAATACCCGTTGCATTGCCGATATCGTAGAGCAGATGGAACCCCGGTTTAGGGGTAGCCCCTGCTTCCGGGTAAACTCGCGCAGTCCGACCGTTTAGTCAATAGCACCGACCCGCGAGAAGCTGGGGTACCAGCCTTTCCAGGTCATCCAAACGGCTACCGCCTCGCCCAGAATGGCATCTTCGTCCACAAAGCCCCAGGCATTGTTACCCTGGTTATTATAGTCGCTCTGCTCCAGACGACGCTGCCCCTCCCAGTAGCGGGAATCGTGACTTGCATCACGGTTATCACCCATCACAAAGTAGTGCCCTTCCGGCACCACCACACCTTCAGCGGGTAGCCACTCGTGCGGGTGACGGCTCGGACCGGCCTGGTTTTGATAAATAAAATGCTCCACGTCGCCCAGTTGTTCAGTGTACAGGGTATAGCGGCCTTCGGCGTCTGCAGCCCGTTGCTCAAAGTCGATGTCTATCGTCTCGCCATTGATGCTCAACTGGCGCCGGCCATAGTCGTATTGAATCAGATCGCCCGGCAAGCCAATCACACGTTTGATAAAGTTTTTGCTCGGCTCATGCGGTGGCCGGAACACAATCACATCACCGCGTTCCGGCTGACTGATCGGAATCAGAACATCATTGGTGACCGGCATGCGCAAGCCATAGGTAAAACGGTTAACAATGATAAAATCACCGATTTGCAGCGTCGGTTTCATTGAGCCCGAGGGAATCTGAAACGGCTCAAACAGAAAGCTGCGCAACACAAAAACAATCAGCAGGACCGGGAAGAACGAGCGACTGTTTTCAATCAAACCGGGCTCTACGTTCAGATCCTCGCGCACGGTGTCAAAATCCGCCATGCTCTGTTCGGCGTTCGCCAGCACCTTGCGACGATCGGCTCGCAACAACAGCACATCGGCCAGGTAAACAAGCCCGGTAACCAAGGTGGCGACTGCCAACAGCAGGGCAAAATCGAAACTTTGCTGAATGGTCTGCCAGATCAGTGCCAGCAACAGCAGCAACAGTGCATAGCCCAGCCCCCGCTCCAGCAAGCTCGGTGCGAACAGCGCCTCAAGTTGCTCGCGGCTCCAGTCGCTTTGGGTACTCGCGACTGCCAGGCGGCGGCGCTGGCGAACAAAAATAACCGCCGCCAGACCCAGCGTCATGGCCAGGCTGGCCCAAAAAAGCACAATCACATTCATTCCATACTGTCCTTATGCAAATCACTGGCTCAACAGGCCGATCAGCTATCCACTTTCAAAATGGCCAGAAAGGCGTCCTGCGGGATCGATACGGAACCGACCTGTTTCATCCGCTTTTTGCCTTCTTTCTGACGTTGCAATAACTTTTTCTTACGGCTGACATCGCCGCCGTAACACTTTGCGGTCACGTTTTTGCGCAGCGCCTTAACGGTGGTACGAGCAACAACCTGATTACCAATGGCTGCCTGCACCGCTACATCAAACATCTGACGGGGAATCAGCTCTTTCATTTTCTCACACAGCGAACGACCGCGACGCTGAACATGATCGCGGTGCATGATAACCGCCAGTGCATCCACCCTGTCCCCGTTAACCAGCACATCGAGCCGGGTCAGGTCTGAGGCTTCAAACCGGTCGAAAGCGAAATCCAGAGAGGCGAAGCCACGGCTGACCGATTTGAGCCGGTCAAAGAAGTCCATCACGATTTCGGCCATGGGCAAATCGTATTCCAGCGATACCTGGCCACCCAGGAACTGCATGTCGCGCTGTACGCCCCGTTTTTCCACACAGAGGGTAATGACATTGCCGACGTGCTCCTGAGGCACCAGGATTGACGCCCGGACAATGGGTTCCCGGAACTCTTCAATATTGTTGACGGCAGGCAGTTTGGACGGGTTATCAACGAAAATGACCTCGCCGTCTGTTTTCATGATCTCATACACCACGGTCGGGGCCGTGATGATCAGATCCAGATCATACTCGCGCTCAAGACGCTCCTGGATGATCTCCATGTGCAACATGCCAAGGAAGCCACAGCGGAACCCGAAGCCGAGTGCATCGGAACTTTCGGGTTCGTAGAACAGGCTGGCATCGTTCAGGCTGAGCTTTTCAAGCGCGGTGCGGAAGTCTTCGTAGTCGTCGGCCGATACCGGGAACAGGCCGGCATAGACCTGGGGCTTGCTCTTCTTAAAGCCGGGAACGGCGGCGACATTTGGTGTAGTGGACAGGGTAATGGTATCCCCGACCGGTGCACCGCGAATTTCCTTGATGGACGCACAGATAAAACCGACCTCGCCGGCTCTGAGCCGGTTCTTCTCAGCCATTTTGGGTGTAAAGATACCAAGCTTGTCGACCACATGAATGCGACCGGTGCTCTTGATAATAATCTTGTCACCCTTGTTCAGGGTACCGTGACGAACCCGAACCAATGACACCACACCCAGGTAGTTATCAAACCAGGAGTCGATGATCAGCGCCTGCAGGTCGCCATCGAGGTTTCCTTCAGGCGGTGGAATTCGCTCAATCAGCTGTTCCAGTACATCCTCGATACCCAGGCCACTTTTGGCCGAGGCGTGAACCGCATCATGCGCGTCGATGCCAATGATTTCTTCAATTTCCTGGGCTACCCGGTCAGGTTCTGCCTGGGGCAGGTCCATCTTGTTCAGCACCGGCACAACTTCCAGGCCCTGTTCGATAGCGGTATAGCAGTTGGCCACTGACTGGGCTTCAACGCCCTGAGCCGCATCCACGACCAGCAGCGCCCCTTCACAGGCAAACAGTGATCGGGAAACTTCATAGGCGAAGTCAACGTGCCCGGGTGTATCGATGAAATTCAGCTGATAGGTTTTGCCATTGCGCGCCTTGTAATCCAGGGTCACGCTCTGTGCCTTGATGGTGATGCCCCGCTCACGCTCCAGATCCATGGAATCCAGCACCTGCTCGGCCATTTCGCGCTGTGTCAGGCCGCCACACACCTGAATAAAGCGGTCTGCCAGTGTGGATTTGCCATGGTCGATATGGGCGATGATGGAGAAATTACGAATGTGGGAGAGATCACTGCTCACAGAAGCAAATACTCAGTATAAAAATGGGGTCGCGAGTTTAAACCATTTGACCTGTGAAAACCATGACAGGCCCGGCCGGTGGTAACCGGTCGGGCCTTGAAGGAGGCTCGCGTGAATTGTTCAGCGCCTCCCCGGTGTCTTACTCGGTGGGAATGGCCAGATAGACGATGTTGGTACCGCGCAAAATCCTGACCGCTACCGCACCATTTTGCGGTAGTTCGCGCACGATACGATCAAAGTCCTCTTTGTTTCGAACAAAGGAGCCACCCATCATGGTGATGATATCACCATTGAGCAGGCCCGCTTCCTCAGCCGGACCAGGCAGCACCTCCTCTACAACAACCCCGTCGCGATCCTCAGCGTTGGCGACAACAATGTTCAGCGAATTGTCTGAT
>DASSWT010000297.1:0-4128 GCA_035704555.1 Saccharospirillum sp.
GAGCCGGAGAATTCGTTGAACCGACCCGGCAAACGGGACACCCCAAGGTGACCGGTTTCGAAGGTGACCGCCGAATGGGCGTGGTCAATCTGGTAGTCGGCCGCCAGTGCAGAGGCACTGATGACCGAGGCGGTAATCATCGCCAGAGACAAAGGTAGAGTTTTCATGGTCGCTTCCTTGTTGGTTGAGTGGTTGCGTGTTGAATTAAAGGTGACCGCCACTCTACTGAGTCACCCGCACGCTGTAATCCGCTGTAAATGAGAATTATTTTTTCGAAAATGGAAAACAGTGACCCCGGTTTTAAACCGATGTATAGAAAGTTAAAGGACACTTAAATCGATTACCAAACGGAGTAAGATGATCGGTTCGGTCAGGAGTGGGAGCCGGTCGATGGACCGTTTGGACGCGTTGCGGACGTTTTGCGCCGTAGTAGAACACAGCAGTTTTTCCCGCGCTGCGGCAGAGCTGAACATGTCGGTCGCCAAGGCCAGCAAGCTGGTCCAGGCACTGGAACAAGCCCTGAACACCAGCCTGCTGCGCCGTAATACCCGCCGCATCACACTGACGGAAGCGGGCGAACAGTATTATCACGACATGACGCCGCTGCTTGAAGAAATGGCCAATATCGACGCCCGCGTCGAACGCATGACCACGGCCATTACCGGCACCCTGCGCATGACCATGCCGCTCGACTTCGGGCGCCGACTGATCATGCCGCTGATCCCCGAATTCAAACTGACCAACCCCAACCTGGAGCTGGACATCGAATTGTCGGATCGTCACGCCGATCTGGTCGCCGAGGGCTTTGATCTGGGCCTGCGCATTGCCGACCTCAAAGACAGCAGCCTGATCGCCAAACCGCTGGGTACCTATCGCATGAAATGCGCGGCCTCACCGGAATATCTGGCCCGCCACCCGGCCATCAATACCCCCGAAGACCTGGAAGCGCACCCCTGCCTGACCTATTCACTGAGCGCCCAGCCCAGCAACTGGACTCTGATCCGCGGCGAAGAAGAAACCCGGGTCAGGGTTCGGTCGGCTCTGCAGCTGAACAACGGTGATTTGCTGGCCCAGGCAGCCTGCCAGCATCTGGGGGTCCTTTACCAGCCCGACTTCATCCTCAGCACCTATCTGGACTCCGGCGCGCTGACACCCCTACTAACCGACTGGCAAGACCGGATGGTTCAAGCCTGGTTGGTCTACCCGGCTCGAAAATACCTGCCAATGAAAGTGCAGGCCATGCTGGGGTTCCTGACAAGCCGCCTCTCGGACTGAACAGAAACGGACAGAAGCTGCTACTATCAAAGCCGTTCACCGATCATCGTTATCGCCCAACATTGCAAGGACCTCCCATGAAACACATACTCCTCGCCGGAATGACCGTATTACTGATCTCAGCCTGTACCACCAGCCCAACGGGCCGTTCGCAACTGATGCTGATATCGCCGGAAATGGCCATCAGCGAGTCAAAGGAAGCCTACGTAAGTACAGTCGCGGAAATTACCCAGGAACATCGACTGGTGACGGATGATGCCTGGGCAGATCGCATCTCAACGATCACCGGCCGTCTGGTCACGGAAGCCATCAAAAAATACCCCGACTCGCGGGATTGGGACTGGAGCGTCGCCATCATCGACGCCCCGGAAACCTTGAACGCCTGGTGCATGGCCGGTGGCCGAATGGCCATTTACACCGGCATCGTAACCAAACTGAACCTGACCGATGACGAAATCGCCCAAATCATGGGCCACGAAATCTCCCACGCCCTGGCCAACCATACGGCCGAGAAAATGTCCCAGGCTATTTTGGTCAATACCGGCCTGGCCATTACCTCTAAAGTGACTGACCAGAATGGCTATGTATTAACCGGCAGCGCCCTCGCGGCAAAGCTGGCCCTGCAACTGCCCAACAGCCGCGATGCCGAGCGCGAGGCCGACGAAATCGGTATCGAACTGGCCATTCGTGCCGGCTACAGACCAGACGCAGCGGTGTCACTCTGGCGCAAAATGTCGGAAGCGGGCGGCGGTGGACCGGAATTTCTGAGCACCCACCCCTCGCCGGGTAACCGCATGGATACCCTGCAGGAACTGGGCAATGAACTGGCATCGTTAAACCCATCACTGACGAAGTCCGCGGTGCATCCAGTCAGGATTGTCACTGACATTCAACAGCTGTAACGGTTTAAGATCCCTCAGGCTCTAAGTAGCCTGTTTTATGATGCTAGCGCCTGGGCAGAGTAAACTATTTGTCCTCATTCAGAGCGGTAAGCAACCCAACCTCTGAACGACAACGCTGCATAAAAGAGCTCAACATCGATGAACCCGGCCTTGTGAAGTACAGCCTCATCGTCTGCGGGTGACAACACCGGAAGACGATCTTTCATTGCCGCGATGCTTTCTTGCGCCATCATCACACCCGTACCGGCGGCATTCGAGTAGGTGGCGAATCGGGTCAGCCACTTTTCCTTTTCCGCATCCGACGTTGGAAAGCTGTGATGCGCGATAACCAGTGGCGCACCCGGTTTCAGGCGGCGATGGATTTCGGCAACGGTCATAATACGCTCCGCTTCCGGCAAAAAATGCAGCGTGAGAAAGCAAGTTGCCCCATCGAACGGGCCAAGCGGTGCACTGTCGATTAAACCCTCATGGAAATCGACCTGTGAATTAAATGGCCCGAGCGTCTCACGTGCCGTGTCCAGCATACCCCGTGCAGGGTCGACGCCGTCGAACCGCCAGGACGGCTGCATTTCCGCGAACGCCCTTAATTCAAGCCCCCCTCCGGCACCAAGAACCAGCACGCGACCCGCCTCGGGAACCCGTTCCGCCAACAGCTGGCCGGCCATTCGGTGCATGTCTCTCAGGCCAGGCACAACCTTTGATGTCCTCTCAACATAGCCCGAATGCCCTTGAAAGTTAGACGCTGAGGGTGTCTGCATTGCTATCTCCCGACGGGGTATACCGCTTATTGGCATGAGTTTGAATATTACGTATCTTTTGATGTTACATTAAACTTCAAAGCCCGTCAATCATGTCAGTACTCAGCTCCTGTGAACTGTTGGTACAGGCCTAGGGCAGACATTTGATATACTCCCGCCTCAATTCTTCCATCCCCCTTTTTCTGCAATGGTCTCTACAAGGACATGCTCCATGAACCGGATAACGAAAACCCTCTGCTCCACCCTTGCTGCCTTTCTGGCGCCAGCCGTTCTGGCCGACACTTTCGTGTTCACCGCCATCCCCGACCAGGACGAACGCCAGTTGACCGAGCGGTTTGGCAAGATTGCGGACTACCTTGAACAGCAGCTTGAGGTCGAGGTTCAGTACATTCCGGTTAAGAGCTATTCCGCCGCCGTCAGCGCGTTTCGCAGTGACCAGGTACAAATGGCCTGGTTCGGCGGGCTGACCGGGGTGCAGGCGCGTCAGTTGGTGCCGGGCAGCCAGGCCATTGCCCAGGGCGTGGAAGACACCGCCTTCACCTCCTATTTCATTGCTCATGAGAGCACCGGCCTGGCCCCGGCCGATACGCTGACCGATGCCTTGCGTGGTAAAAGCTTCACCTTTGGCTCCAAGGGTTCGACCTCGGGCCGGTTGATGCCGGAGTTTTACCTGCGCGAACAGTTCGGCGAAGCGCCGGAAACCCTGTTCAGCCGGGTCGGTTTTTCCGGCGACCATTCGCGGACCATCGCCCTGGTTGAATCGGGCGCCTATGACGTGGGCGCAGTGAATTACGCCGTTTGGGACGCCGGGGTCGAGGCGGGCGACATTGATACCGACGCCGTGCAGGTCATCTGGGAAACCCCGGCCTACCCGGATTACCAGTGGACGATTCGCGGCGATGTCGACGCCCGCTTTGGCGACGGTTTCACCCAGCGCGTTCAGCAAGCCCTGCTCGACATGACCGACCCGGACCTGCTTGCCGCCTTCCCGCGCAGTGGCTTCGTCCCTGCCACCAATGCGGACTACGCGCCGATTGAAGCCACCGCTGTCACCATCGGCATCATGGACGCCCAGTGACCGAGTTTCGTCTCCAACAGGCCGCGCTGACCGTAAGCGACCACCCGATATTGCACGATCTGGATCTCAGCATCCGTTCGGGCGAACGGGTGGCGCTGCTGGGAGAATCCGGCGC
>DASSWT010000311.1:0-3442 GCA_035704555.1 Saccharospirillum sp.
CTGACTCGAAGGCTGGATGTAAAACGGGACGATGAACTCGGCACATTGGCGGGGTATTTCAACGATTTCATCGGCAAAATAGAACGCCTGATCATTGAAATTCGGAACACCGGAGTGTCATTGGGGGAGCGTAGCCAGGCACTGAATCAAACGGCGCACACCACACGCTCCAGCAGCAAACAGCAGCTGGAGCAGATGCATCAGCTGACTGAGAACATCCAGACGTTGTTGCTGTCTGTGGAAGAAGTGTCCACTCAGGCAGCCCAGTCGGTTAGCCAGACTGAGGAAGCGAAGCTCACCGGGCAACAAACCTCGGCAACCGTTGCCGATTCGATCACCCGGTTTGAGCAATTGGCTCGTGACATGGTGAAAGGCACCGAACTGATCACTGCTCTGGCCACTGATATCGAACAGATTGATTCCATCCTCGAAGTGATCAACAACATTGCGGAGCAAACCAATCTGCTGGCATTGAATGCAGCGATAGAAGCCGCGCGAGCGGGAGAGCACGGACGTGGTTTTGCTGTTGTTGCCGACGAAGTCCGGTCGCTGGCCTCACGTACCCAACAGAGCACCGCCAACATCCAGGGTGTTGTGGACCGGGTCCAGTCCGGGTCGGAGCGGGCCGTCGACTTTATGAAAACCAGTCAGAGTAACGGTGTGCAGGCGGTGGAAAGCGCACGTCACGCACGCGAGCAGTTGTCGTTGATGGTCAGTGCCATCGAGCAGGTAGAGCAGATGAACCGGTCTATCGGGTCAGCGGCAGAAACTCAGCATCAACTGGGAGTGCAGGTGTCGGACCGGGCGGCATCGGTGGCGCAAAACAGTGAATTAACGCTGGAAGAGGCGGCACGAAGCGAGACGTTGTGCGATGCGGTTGATCAGCTAAGCCGGGATCTGAACGAACGGGTAGGGCTGTTTCGGGTGAGCCAGATTAATTAGAAGGACAGTCGGGAACATGAATGCCCCCGACTGTCTCTTTTTTTTACATCAGGCCGAGAGAGTGCGTTCAAATAAGGATAGTACTCGAACATCATCCACTTCGATGGCGACCTTCACCAAAGGCCGGTTTTCCCAGCCTTCCGTTGGAAATGTACGCCCTTCGGGAGCCATCATGGTCTGGCCGATGGCCAGTCCATCGGTTGCAACACGAATCGCACCGTGGCGGCAGCCAAATAGAGACGGTTTCAGCACGTAGGCGATGGTCGCGGCGTCGTGAAAATAGCAGCCGTCGATGCCCATAGCTTGCCGGTAGAAATTAAAGTAATGCTGTGCAGCTTTGTTTAAAAAACCTCCTTGTTCGGGGTTAGCTGCTTCAATGCGCTCCAGCACACCTGCTTTGAGCAGAACCTGATGCGTCACATCCAGTCCAATCATGGTGACTGGCCAGTTGGCACCAAAAACGGCGTCGCCAGCGTGGGGGTCGTTGATCAGGTTGGCTTCGGCCACCGGGCTGACGTTACCGGTTTCGTGCACGGCGCCTCCCATCAACACCACTTCCTTCACTTTGGTAGCAATGTCCGGGTCCAGTTCCAGGGCCAGCGCGAGGTTGGTCAGTGGGCCCAACGCAACCAAGGTCACTTCGCCCGGGTGGGCATTAACGGTATCGACAATGAAATGCGGTGCATTGCGCACATCGCGTTCTGATGTTGCTTCAGGCCAGCCTATATTGCCGAATCCGTCCTGACCGTGAACGTAGTCGGCGTGCTTGCGCGGCTCCATCATCAGTGGCGTGTTGGCACCCTTGGCGACCGGTACTGGTTTTCCCGCCAGTTCGCTCAGCGTCAGCGCATTAAGGGTGGCGCGCTCGGCGCTGACATTGCCGAATACAGTCGTCAAACCCAGCACCTCGATGTCGGCGGCGCCGAAGGCGAACAAGATGGCCATGGCATCGTCGATGCCCGGGTCTGTGTCGATGATGATCTTGTGCGTCATGCCGGGTCTCCGTTTGTGGGTTGGTGTGCAGTCTTGTTAATAAAGGCCAGGGTTTCTTCCAAAGTGGGGATTGAAGAGGAAGCGCCAAGGCGGGTTACGCAAATAGCGGCAGCGGCAGTCCCCAACGCCATGGCCTGTGCCGGGCTTTTGCCTGCAGCAAGCGCCGACAGGGCATAACCAATAAAGGTGTCACCGGCGGCGGTGGTGTCTACTGCCTCGACAAGGTGTGCGGCCACGCTGTCTCTATGAGCCTGGTGCAAATACACCACTCCCGCTTTGCCGAGTGTCAGCAGGGTATGCAATTGCGGGTAGGTTTTAACCAGGGCCTGCTCTGCATCTTCAACGGTCCGGGTTTCGGTCAGGTCCATCGCTTCGACTTCATTGACGATCAACCAGTCGATCTGGCTCAGCAGTGGCCTGACCCGTTGCACATCCATAGGGGCCGGGTTGAAGGCAATGGTCAGCCCCTGTTTGCGCGCCTGCGTAATGGCTGCTTCAAGGCCATTGGTTTCATTCTGCATCAGCAACCAGTCGCCGCTTTGGCCGTTGGCCAGTGCCTGCGCCAGTTGCAGCTCCGTCAGCCGATGGTTGGCACCGGGGTACAGAATAATGGCGTTTTCGGCTGCTTTGGTAAGCTGGATGATGGCATGGCCACTGGCCTGCGGCAGCAGAACGACCTGGTCAGTATTGACCCCGGCTTCCTGCAGCTGTGTCAGCGCCCACGCATCCTGCTGGCCCAGCGCGCCAATGTGCCGTACGTCGGCTCCGGCGCGCGCCAATGCAATGGACTGATTGGCACCCTTGCCACCCAGTACGGTCTGGTAATCGGTTGAACCCAGGGTTTCTCCCGGGCGCACGAAGTGGTCGACCTGGTAGAGGTGATCAATATTGATGGAACCGAGATTGTAGAGGGTCATAAAGGCATTCCGGCCGTCTGAAATTGGGAGGGTTTG
The DNA here is from genome assembly GCA_035704555.1 of Saccharospirillum sp. Lineage (GTDB taxonomy): Bacteria > Pseudomonadota > Gammaproteobacteria > Pseudomonadales > Natronospirillaceae > Saccharospirillum. The sequence goes on from DASSWT010000311.1 coordinate 2,889, forward strand.
GCACCGCCGTGACTCAATAGTATGGCAGTGGTTTAGCTTGACTGTGAAGTTCGCTAAGATTAACCCGATCACCGACATTAAACCAATCGGTCAGGTTTTTAAACCGCCCGACCGACACAGGAGCCTGTTATGGCCTACGATCCGAACAACATCTTCGCCAAAATGCTGCGTGGCGAAATTCCCTGCATCAAGGTTTATGAAGACGACCACACTCTGGCGTTTATGGACATCATGCCACAGACCGATGGTCATGCTCTGGTGATTCCAAAAGAGCCGGCAGAAACCCTGATGGATTTATCCGACGAAGCGGCAGCCCACTGGATTCAGAGTACCCGGAAGGTCGCCGCAGCGATAAAAGCCGGGCTGAATGCGAAGGGGGTGGTTTTATTCCAGTTGAACGGAAAGGAGGCCGGCCAAACCGTGCCTCATGTTCACTGCCATGTTATCCCGGGCTCAATCGCCGATTTGCGCCAGCCACATGCCACCAAAGAGGCTGATCAGGACCACCTGAAAAAGCTGGCGGAAAAGATCAAAGCGGCGCTGTAAACCAAATG
>DASSWT010000314.1:0-7805 GCA_035704555.1 Saccharospirillum sp.
TTGCTGTCGCCTGGGTCCTTCGACCGTTTCTTCTGTACGGGCAACAAATGCACATAGCCCTGGCGGGCAATATCGAAGCTGTGGCCCTGGGGGCACTGCCAGGCAGTGCCCTGGCGGGTCAGTGGCTGACCATCCAATGGACAGGCTAGGTGGTCGAAAGCGGTAACAGGCATGATCAGCATTGGCCGGGAATGTACCGCCATTGTACCGAAAAAGCTCTACCAGGCACGGCTAGTTCCAGCACTGAACTCTCAGCTCAAAGCTCGCAGCTCGCAGCTGTCTCTTCCCCCCATGCGACTAAAGTCTGGCTTTCCAATGGACACCGCAATTATGCACCATAGCATTGGGTTTTCTTAAGAACACCGCGCACTCTCTAGCTCGTTCAACAACAATAAGACGGAGTACACATCATGAGTGATGAAAAATCCCCAGCGGCGCAGTACTGGTCGGCCAACCTGAGGTTAATTCTCGGTTGTCTGGTCGTCTGGGCTTTTGTGTCCTACGGTTGTGCCATTCTGTTCCGTCCGTTACTGGCCGGAATTCAATTCGGCGGCACCGATCTTGGCTTCTGGTTTGCTCAACAGGGTTCAATTCTGACGTTCATCGGTTTGATCTTCTTCTACGCCTGGAAGATGAACAAACTCGATAAAAAATTCGACCTCGGGGAGTAAGGCAGATGAGTCAATTTGCAATCAACCTGATCTTTGTCGGTGGCTCCTTTGCGCTCTATATCGGTATTGCGATATGGGCGCGGGCATCCTCCACCAAGGAATTCTACGTCGCTGGTGGCGGCGTTAACCCGGTCACCAACGGTATGGCAACTGCTGCCGACTGGATGTCTGCTGCATCCTTTATCTCCATGGCAGGCCTGATCGCCTCCGGTGGTTACGCCAACTCAACCTTCCTGATGGGCTGGACCGGCGGCTACGTATTGCTGGCCATGCTGCTGGCACCTTACTTGCGCAAGTTCGGCAAGTTCACGGTACCCGACTTTATCGGCGACCGTTTCTACAGCAGCAAGGCGCGTCTGGTAGCCGTTGTTTGCCTGATCGTTGCCTCGGTAACCTACGTAATCGGTCAGATGACCGGTGCCGGTGTTGCCTTCTCCCGCTTCCTGGAAGTAAGCAGCACAGCAGGTATCTGGATTGCCGCGGTCATCGTGTTCTTCTACGCGGTATTCGGTGGCATGAAAGGCATTACCTACACTCAGGTCGCCCAATACGTGGTACTGATCATCGCCTACACCATTCCGGCGGTCTTTATCTCGCTGCAACTGACCGGCAACCCGATTCCGATGTTTGGTCTGTTCAGCGAACACAACCAATCCGGCATGCCGTTGCTGGCCAAGCTCGATGCAGTGGTTTCTGAACTGGGCTTCCGGGACTATACCGCCGACGTCTCCAACAAACTGAACATGGTGTTGTTTACCCTGTCACTGATGATTGGTACTGCTGGTCTGCCGCACGTTATTATCCGCTTTTTCACCGTACCGAAAGTGGCTGACGCGCGTTGGTCTGCCGGCTGGGCGTTGGTGTTCATCGCGCTGCTTTACCTGACTGCGCCTGCGGTTGCTTCAATGGCACGGTTGAATCTGCTGACGACCATCTTCCCGGACGGTGCCGAAGCCCCTGCCCTGCAATATGAAGAGCGGCCACAATGGATTCGCAGCTGGGAAGAAACCGGCCTGGTGAACTTCGAAGACAAGAATAACGATGGCCGCATTCAGTACTACAATGCCGTGCCCTCGTTTGAAGACACCGCAGAAGCCCGTGGCTGGGAAGGCAATGAGCTGACCGTTAACAACGACATTCTGGTGCTGGCCAACCCTGAAATTGCCAACCTGCCAGGCTGGGTTATTGGTTTGATTGCGGCAGGTGGTATCGCTGCAGCGTTATCAACAGCAGCCGGTTTGTTGCTGGCCATCTCCTCAGCAGTCAGTCACGACCTTATCAAGAAAACACTCAAACCGGACATCAGTGAGAAAGGTGAAATGCTGGCCGCCCGAATCTCCATGGGTGGTGCCATTCTGCTGGCAACCTATCTGGGCCTGAATCCGCCAGGGTTTGCGGCACAGACGGTGGCACTGGCGTTTGGTATTGCCGCCGCCTCGATCTTCCCGGCGATCATGATGGGTATTTTCTCCACCCGCATGAACGACAAGGGCGCGGTCGCGGGCATGCTGGCTGGTCTGTTATCCACGCTGTTGTACATTTTCACCTACCTCGGCTGGTTCTTCATTCCAGACACCAACATGCTGGCTAACACAGCCGACAACTGGATCTTCGGTATTTCACCGCTGTCCTTCGGCGCTGTGGGTGCTATGATCAACTTCGGCGTGGCCTTCCTCGTGTCCAACGCGACTGAAGCACCACCGAAGGAAATTCAGGAGCTGGTCGAAAGTGTTCGTTATCCAAAAGGTGCTGGCGCTGCAAGTCATATCGCCGGTCACTGATCGATCCGGTGTATAATCATCGCCCCCGTCAGTCGGGGGCCGATGAGGCCACACCTGGCTGAACACAGATTCACTTACGGGCTTCCACTTGGAGGCCCGTTTTATTTCAGGGTTAACCTTTCATGTTGTGGCATTTAATTGCAATTGCAGTATCGGGCCTTGGTGCCGCTGGCATCGGTCTCTTCCTTCGTTTTCTGAGCCGAAAGAAACTGCCCCGATGGATCATCCCGGTCTTTGCCGGTGCGGGCATGCTGGCTTACCAGGTCAACTTTGAGTACGGCTGGTTTGAATTGAAACAGGCGCAACTCCCCGAAGGCTCTGTCGTCGTCTCGACCGAGACCCCCAACCAGGTCTGGCGTCCCTGGACCATGGTTTACCCCATGATCAACGCCTTTACCGTGCTCGACGTGAACAACATGATTCAGCGCGAACAGGAAGGCGACACCATCGTCCGCTTTGTGCTGTATCGCTTCGAAAAACAACACATCGATCAGGTTACTTATCAGACCTATCTGCTCAACTGCACCACCACCGAGCTGGTACCAATGACCGAGGCCGGAGAGGCGCAGGTCAATGACATCCGCACTCTGGAACGGGACAGCACCCTGATGACTGAGGCCTGTTCAGGCTGATCCTTTGAGATTGCGCGCTGAAGGTGGCATCCTTGCTGCGCCATTCATCAGGGGAACGTCATGCAGATAGCAGTCTATTGCGGCTCAAAAAGTGGCCATAGTCCGGAATACATAGAACTGGCCACCCTGCTCGGCCAACAGATGGCGCGCCGGCAACATGATTTGATTTATGGCGGCGCCAACATCGGCCTGATGGGGGCAGTCGCCGATGCGGTCCTCGCCGGTGGCGGTCAGGTGCTCGGCGTAATGCCCAGAGCCCTGGTTGAACGGGAAGTCGCGCACCCCGGCCTCACTGAATTGCAAGTCGTGGATACCATGCACGAGCGCAAAGCCGCGATGGCCGGCCCTGCCGATGCCTTTGTGGCGCTGCCTGGTGGACCGGGCACCCTGGAAGAACTGTTTGAAGTCTGGACCTGGCAGATGCTCGGTTATCACGACAAGCCTGTCGCCATTCTGAACCACAACGGCTACTACGACCCGCTGCTCACCATGATTACCCGGATGACGGATCAGGGCTTCGCCTGGGCGGATCTGACGACGACACTCATCATCGAATCGACCGTAGACGGCCTGCTGGATTCCCTGGAAAGCTGGGTAAACCCACAGTGAACACTGCCTTTTTTATGCGTGCCTACACCGGCTTGTTGGGTGTGGCGGCAACGGTGGCCGTGCTGGCGCTGGTAAGCGGCGCGCCTGCCGCCCCCTGGTGGGGCGTTCTACTTGCCGTCGCCCCCATGGCGCTGCATTTCACCCTGCGCGCCACTGTAACCGGCAGACCCCGCAAACGCTGGCTAATGCCTCAACAGGTTTTCACTATTGGCGGCCTGGGGCTAACCATGAACCCGGATTCCGTCGAACAACCTTCCATTCTGGCGTCAGGACTGGCAGCCGCACTGGTCGTCATGTTGTATATCTATGTGCTGAATGTCTGGCGGAAGGGGGTAGAGCAGGATAGCGGGGACGCCGATAAATCGGACGACCCCTGATTTGTAGATTCCGAGCGCTACCTCAACAACAGCAACGGCTTGTTCGACTTCAACAACACCTTGGCGGTCAGACTGCCCAGTACCAATTCGCGCAAGCGAGTGTGGCTGAAAGCACCCATCAGGGTCAGATCGATGTCGTGTTCGGCCTGGTAGTTGACCAGCGTTTCGCTGGGCTTACCGTCCAGCGTCACTGCGGTGACATTGTGACCCGCCGCCTGCAGTACTTCCGTCGCTTTATGCTGCAAGGTGTTCGACCCGGCCGGGTCCTCACCCACGGTGACCAGATGCACCGGGATGCCTTTAAACAACGGGCTTTGTGCCAGCATGTCGAGCGCCTTGCCGGAGGCATCGCTGCCGTCGTAGGCCAGCATCACCTTCTCCGGCACTCTGAACTCGCTGTTGACCACCAGAATTGGACGATGCAGCGCACGGATCGTGGCTTCCAGGTGCGCCCCCAGGTGTTGGTTATCCTGTTCGTGCTCTTCACCACGAATACCCAGAACCAGCACGCGGATGTCTTCTTCCATCTCGATCAGTGATTCGGTCAGACTGCCGTGGCGTTGTTTGGTAGAGGCCCCGGTGCCACCCTGCCCGATTCGCTCTTTGGCGGCCGCCAGCATCAGCTTGCCCTGCTCCATCAACAGGCGGTTACGCTGTTCTTCTATCTCAGTCAGCTCCTGCAGCAGGGTGTCCCGGCTGCCAAGGCCAATAGCACCGGACAGGTCGGCCGTGGAGGCACCTTCGGTGGTCTCCAGATTATGCAGTAACTGCAGTGGTGCACCCGTGCGCTGGCTGATCCAGGCGGCATAGTCACAGACTGCCTGGCTGTATTTTGAACCGTCGATACAGGCCAGTATCTTATTGTCTTTATTAAACATCAGTGACCTCCTAACACTTTGTCGATCTCTTCGGGCTTGTCGTGCACCCCGAAGCGGTCGACGATGGTTTCACTGGCTTCGTTCAGGCCAATGATCTCAACCTTTGCCCCTTCACGACGGAACTTGATCACGGCCTTGTCGAGTGCACCCACGGCGGTGATGTCCCAGAAATGAGCACGGGTCAGGTCAATAACAACATGATCGACGGCTTCTTTGAAGTCGAATGACGCCAAAAACTTCTCGGATGACGTAAAGAAGACCTGGCCAATGACGCTGTAGCGACGGGTATCGGTCGCTTCATCCAATTCACTGCTGACATACATAAAGTGCCCCACCTTGTTGGCGAAGAACAGGGCGGCCAGCAGCACGCCCGCAAAGACACCATAGGCCAGATTGTGGGTCCAGACCACCACAACCACCGTCACCACCATTACGATGTTGGTCGACAACGGGTATTTCTTCAAATCCTTGAACGACCCCCAGTTAAAGGTACCGATGGACACCATGATCATCACCGCCACCAGCGCTGCCATCGGTATCTGAGAAACCCAGGGGTTCAGGAAGACCACCATGATCAGCAGCACAACACCGGCTATCAGCGTCGACAAGCGCCCGCGACCACCCGATTTAACGTTGATCACCGATTGACCGATCATGGCACAGCCCGCCATGCCACCCAACAAGCCAGAACCGATGTTGGCAACACCCTGGGCCTTGCACTCCCGGTTCTTGTCGCTGGGGGTGTCTGTAAGGTCGTCGACAATGGTCGCTGTCATCAGGGATTCAAGAATCCCAACCATGGCCAGCGCGAAGGCGTATGGGAAAATGATTTGCAGGGTTTCGAGGTTCAAGGGTACATCGGGCCACAAGAACATTGGCAGGGTATCCGGCAAGTCGCCCAGGTCGCCCACGGTTCTGATCTCAAGCCCCATCACCATGCTCACGCCGGTCAGAACAACAATAGTGACCAGCGGCGAAGGTATGGTTTTATTAAACAGAGGAAACAGGTAAATAATACCCAGACCCGCTACCGTCATCGCATAAACATGCCAGGTAACGTTCGTCAGTTCGGGCAACTGGGCCATAAAAATCAGAATAGCCAGCGCATTCACAAAGCCCGTGACCACAGAGCGTGAGACAAACCGCATCAGTTCGCCCATGCGCAAATAGCCGATCACAATCTGCAGAACGCCGGTCAACAGCGTAGCGGCCAACAAATATTCCAGCCCATGCTCTTTCACCAGCGTCACCATCAACAACGCCATGGCGCCGGTAGCGGCAGAAATCATACCCGGGCGACCGCCGGTAAAGGCAATAACAACTGCAATACAGAAAGACGCGTACAAACCGACTTTAGGGTCAACACCCGCAATAATGGAAAAGGCGATCGCTTCGGGAATCAATGCAAGGGCAACAACCAGACCGGCGAGCACATCGCCACGAACATTCCCGACCCAGTCTTTTCGGGTAGAAGATAACAACATAGGGACCTCAGGAGGTACGAGTTAACGATTAAGTGCCGCGTATCGGCGAGCCATACAGGATGCATGCCCTGAATGAACACATTAAGTCAGACAAAGGTGTCTGCAGAGATGGGATGGTGCGCTAGGGTGGCGTAAGGATCACGATGGGTGCTGCAGGCTCAGTCGGTAAAGGGACGCGCATAATAGCGACTGGAGAGCAGATAACACCCCCTGGTTACCCTTCGAAACGCCACAGCAGGTACAAAAAAGCCCCGCACGCGATGACCGCAAACAGGGCAAACAAGGGTTACGCCACAGGTTGAATCACGTTTTGGAGTTCAGTCTCAACTCTTTGCCAGGAATCCGTATCAGTCACCGGGTATGGCTCTCCGGGGTCGGCGTGAACCCATCCATGGGGCCTAGATCGCAGCATCCCTGCTGCGAACTTCCCCGGATAGCCATACCCGGCACCTGATACTTAGCCTGTGCGAACTCCAAAACTTAAGTTTAAAAGAAGCCCATCGGGTTCACGTCGTAGCTGACCAGCAGGTTCTTGGTCTGCTGGTAGTGATTCAGCATCATTTTGTGGTTTTCGCGACCGACACCGGATTTCTTGTAACCACCGAAGGCAGCGTGTGCCGGGTAATGGTGGTAGCAGTTGGTCCATACTCGGCCTGCTTCGATGCCCCGGCCCATGCGGTAGGCTCGGTTCATATCGCGAGTCCACAAGCCGGCGCCCAGGCCGAACTCGGTATCGTTGGCAATTTCCAGGGCTTCGGCTTCATCTTTGAAGGTGGTGACCGACACCACCGGGCCAAAGATTTCCTCCTGGAAAACGCGCATCTTGTTGTGGCCTTTCATCAGCGTTGGCTGAATGTAGAAGCCGGACTCATACTTGCCTTCCGTTGTGCCCAGCTGATCGCCGCCCAACAGGAATTCGGCGCCCTCTTCCCGACCGATGGCAAAGTAGCCCATGATCTTGTCGAATTGCTCCTTCGAGGCCTGAGCCCCGACCATCACTTCGGTATCCAGCGGATTTCCGCGTTTGATCTGGTTGGTGCGTTCGATCACTTTTTTCATGAACTCATCGTAAATGGATTCATGCACCAGCAAACGGGACGGGCAGGTGCAAACTTCGCCCTGGTTAAAGAACGCCAGCACCACCCCTTCAATGCACTTGCTCAGGTAACTGTCTTCGTATTGCATCACGTCTTCGAAGAAAATGTTGGGTGATTTGCCACCAAGTTCGACGGTAGACGGAATGATGTTCTCAGCGGCGCATTTGAGAATGTGCGAGCCGACGGGTGTGGAACCGGTAAAGGCAATTTTTGCGATGCGCTTGCTGGTCGCCAGTGCCTGGCCCGCTTCAGCGCCGTAGCCGTTCACCACGTTCA
>DASSWT010000022.1:0-4243 GCA_035704555.1 Saccharospirillum sp.
CAGGCTTGAACCCGGGGAGACAGTGGCGCCCGCCAGGGACAACCCTTCTGTTGAATGGACAGCCTGAACCAGGGCACGGCCCATTCGGCCGGATGCGCCTGTTATTGCGATGTTTAACATAGAGAAGCCTCTTGGAATCGCAGGGTTCGCAATACTGTTTTAATGGTTCGCCAGGAACGCCTACCAGTCATTCATGGCGCTGTTCAGTCCTCTCCCGTGGGACGGGGGAGGGAGCAATGCATTGGTCGAAATTAAACTACGACAATCTCTTGCAACACCGTATTTCCCAGTCCTCCCCTCGCTGGGGAGAGTGAACAGTTCAGAAGGGGGCAGGTCATTCGACACCCTATCTAACTGGAGCCAGGTGCCTCAAAGCTCTTCAAAGAACTTTTTCACGCCGTCGAACCAGCCGTTGGAACGGGGTGAATGCTTGTCGCTGCCCATGCCATCCTGCAACTCACGCAGCAGCTCTTTCTGCTTGTGAGTCAGGTTTACCGGGGTTTCCACGACAACACGGCACAACAAGTCACCGACGCCGCCACCGCGAACAGGGGTCACGCCTTTGCCGCGCAAACGGAACAAGCGACCGGTCTGGGTTTCTGCGGGTATTTTGAGTTTCACCCGGCCTTCAAGCGTAGGCACTTCCAGCTCACCGCCCAGAGCTGCCTCGGCAAAACTGATCGGCACCTCGCAGTGCAGGTTGGCCCCGTCACGTTCGAAAATGGCGTGTCTTTTAACATGGACCTCAACGTAAAGGTCGCCTGCCGGGCCACCGTTACGGCCAGCCTCGCCCTTGCCAGAAAGCCGAATACGGTCACCGGTATCAACACCCGCTGGAATTTTAACGTTCAGGGTTTTGGTTTCTTCCTTCACGCCCCGGCCATAACAGCTATTGCAGGGGTCGGTGATCATGTGGCCGGTGCCTGAACAGGTCGGGCAGGTTTGCTGTACGGCGAAGAAGCCCTGCTGCATCCGCACCTGGCCGATGCCGCCACAGGTGGTACAGGTAGTGGGTTTGGTGCCTTTTTTAGCGCCGCTGCCGTCACAGACTTCGCAGGCCACCAGAGTGGGGACCTTGATGGTTTTCTCAGTGCCACGAACAGCGTCTTCCAGCGACATCTCCAGGTTATATTTCAGATCCGAACCGCGTTGCACGCTGGAGCGGCCCCGACCACCGCCGCCGCCAAAGATGTCACCGAATACATCACCAAAAATATCACTGAAGCTGCCGTGGCCGCCGCCCTGTCCGCCGCCAAAGCCGCTTTGACCATCGACGCCGGCGTGACCAAACTGATCATAAGCTGCCCGTTTCTGGGAGTCCGCCAGCACTTCGTAGGCCTCGGACAACTCCTTGAACTTGGTTTCGGCCTCTTTGTCATCCGGATTACGGTCCGGGTGATACTTCATGGCCATGCGGCGATAGGCTTTCTTGATGTCTTTTTCGTCCGCACCGCGTTCTACACCGAGTACGTCGTAATAGTCTCGTTTGGACATGGGAGTACAGTTAACCTTTTAAAATGGGCGGTGATGGTTCTTAGCTGTTGGTTTTATTTTGACTGAATGGCAGGTTTGCCCTGCTTTCACTTTATAAGCTCACCCAAAAAGCCAATAGCTAAAAACCAGACAAGGCAACACCCCTTGCGGGGTGTCACCTTCAGGTTCAAACAAGCATCGAGCTTACTTGTTGTCTTTTACTTCCTCGAACTCAGCGTCGACGGCATCGTCAGCGGTGCTCTCGGCTGAGCCTTCGGCCTGGTCAGCACCGGCGTCACCGCTCTGGTCAGCGTAAATCTTCTGAGCCAGTGCCGATGAAGCCTGAGTCAGCGCCTCAACCTTGGCGTTAATCGCCTCGACGTCATCACCCTTCAGTGCTTCTTCAACATCAGCGATGGCAGTTTCGATGGCTTGCTTCTCGTCATCGGATGCCTTGTCACCGTGTTCTTTCAGCGTTTTCTGGGTAGAGTGAACCAGAGCGTCGGCCGTGTTGCGAACCTGTGCCAGTTCTTCGAACTTGCGGTCCTCGTCGGCATGCGCTTCGGCGTCTTTGACCATTTGATCAATTTCATCGTCACTCAGGCCCGAGTTGGCCTTGATAACGATCGACTGCTCTTTGCCGGTACCTTTATCTTTCGCAGACACGTTCAGAATACCGTTGGCATCGAGGTCGAAGCTGACTTCGATCTGTGGCATACCGCGTGGTGCCGGCGGAATATCGGCCAGGTCGAACCGACCCAACGACTTGTTCTGCGCCGCGATTTTACGCTCACCCTGAACCACATGAATGGTCACAGCAGCCTGGTTGTCATCAGCGGTCGAGAACACCTGGCTCTTCTTGGTCGGAATCGTCGTGTTCTTTTCGATCAGCGGCGTCATGACACCGCCCATGGTTTCGATACCCAGGGTCAGCGGGGTGACGTCGAGCAACAGTACGTCTTTCACATCACCAGACAGTACCGCACCCTGAATCGCTGCACCGATGGCCACGGCTTCATCGGGGTTAACGTCTTTGCGTGGCTCTTTGCCGAAGAAGTCAGCGACTTTCTTCTGCACCAGTGGCATACGAGTCTGGCCACCGACCAGAATGATGTCGTCGATGTCGCCGATTTCATGATCCGCATCTTTCAACGCCATGCGTACCGGCTCCAGCGAACGCTCAACCAGCTCTTCAACCAAGGATTCCAGCTTCGCCCGCGTTACCTTGACGTTCAGGTGCTTGGGGCCAGACGCATCGGCTGTGATGTACGGCAGGTTCACATCGGTCTGCTGGCTTGAAGACAGTTCGATCTTCGCTTTCTCGGCCGCTTCTTTCAGGCGCTGCATCGCCAGGGCGTCGCCCTTCAGGTCGATGCCGGAATCTTTCTTGAACGAATCAGCCAGGTAGTTGATCAGTTTAAGGTCGAAATCTTCACCACCGAGGAAGGTGTCGCCATTGGTGGCCAGAACTTCAAACTGGTGCTCACCGTCCACTTCGGCAATCTCGATGATGGAAATATCGAAGGTACCACCACCCAGGTCATACACAGCGACTACACTGTCGCCGCGCTTTTTGTCCATGCCATAGGCCAGGGCCGCAGCAGTTGGCTCGTTGATGATCCGCTTGACTTCCAGGCCAGCAATGCGGCCGGCGTCTTTGGTAGCCTGACGCTGGGAATCGTTGAAGTAGGCCGGTACGGTGATCACCGCTTCGGTGACTTTCTCGCCCAGGTACTCTTCAGCGGTTTTCTTCATCTTCTTCAGCACTTCGGCTGAAATCTGCGGCGGAGCTTTCTTGTCGCCCTTCACTTCAACCCAGGCGTCGCCGTTATCGGCCTTCACAATCTTGTACGGCACCATGCCGATGTCTTTCTGCACGACGTCGTCTTCAAACCGACGACCAATCAAACGCTTCACCGCATAAAGGGTGTTGCTCGGGTTGGTAACGGCCTGGCGTTTTGCCGGCTGGCCAACCAGTGTTTCATCGTCGTCGGTAAAGGCAACGATGGATGGCGTGGTGCGATCGCCTTCGGCGTTTTCAATAACCTTGGGTTTGTCACCTTCCAAAATCGCTACACACGAGTTGGTGGTGCCCAGGTCGATGCCAATGATTTTACCCATGATACTGACACTCCATAATTTGCTGAACGGTTCAAATACCGGTTCGGTTAGCGGCTTGTCTGCTATATGAGAGCCGGTTTGCTGAATTCAAGACCCCACGCTCCGCAGGGGTATTTTTATCCGCATTTTTAAGCCAAAAAGGCTGTTTCAGCCCTAAATAGGGTGTAAAACGCGATAATCAAGCGGTTTCATCAATGCTGTTCTTGCTCTGGCCACCCTTGCTGACCATGACCATGGCCGGGCGTACCAGACGACCGTGTAAGGCGTAGCCTTTCTGCATAACTGCCATTACGGTATTCGGTTCCATATCCGGATTTTCGACCATGCTCATTGCCTGGTGCAGCTGCGGATCAAACGGTTCGCCTTCGGGGTTGATGACGGTAATGCTGAACTTTTCAAAGCTATCCAGCAGGCTCTTCAGGGTCATCTCAACGCCTTCCTTCAGCGGTTTGACCTCTTCCGTTTCGGTCTCGATGGCCGCCAGCGTCCGCTCCAGGTTGTCGGCGACATCCAAAATCTCCCGAACCAGCTTTTCCTGGCCAAACTTGTGGGCGTTCTCGATGTCTTTTTCGACGCGCCGGCGAACGTTAACCATTTCGGCCTCGGCACGCAGATAGCGGTCTTTATTCTGCTGGGCTTCCTCGCGGGC
>DASSWT010000224.1:0-5689 GCA_035704555.1 Saccharospirillum sp.
GCGCTGCGTCATGGCCACTATGACAGCCCGACGGACCTGACCGGATACGAGGTGGCCCGAAACCTGACCAAAGGCACCGTGGTCACGCCCTATATTGCAAAGCCCCCGGTCATGATTGAACGCGGTGATCGAGTTATTATAATTGCAACCGGTACCGGACTGTCGGTTCAGACCGAAGGCGAAGCGTTGCGAGAAGGTTCTGCAGGGCAGCAGATTCCCGTCAGAAATCTGACTTCGCGGCAAACCATTCATGCCTATGTCAGGTCGAGGGGCGTGGTTGAGATTCCAGTCCGCTGATCAAAGCCGTCAATTGACCGTATTGTCGGTATTCATACGGTGATTGAAGAAAAAAGACGACTTTTTTCACAAAAATCACTCAAGTTTCTGAAGTCAGGGCCGCTACCCCTTTCAGGAAAAACCAACTTCACATGAGGTGAGCACAATGGCCATTAACCTGAACGGCCTTTCAACGGGACAAACCGGGTCTGCCAAGAGCCGCGAGAGCGACAACGCGGCTACGACCAAAAAAACTGGCACAGAAAGTGCTGAAGCTAACAAGAGTGATAACAGCAAGAGCACGGACGATGTGGTCAAGCTGTCGGATCGGGCTGAAGTATTGCGTACCGTTAACAGCAAGGTACAGCAGTTGCCTGACATCGATCAGGAAAAGGTCGATCGCATTCGAACCGCCATTCAGAACGGCGATTACTCGATAGACTACAATAAGCTGGCGGCCGCCTTCCGACGCTTCGAGTCGGGCCTTTGATCGTTTAAGGGTTCAGGCAGTCGCCGGGTAACCCTCGGGGACAGGACCATGAATACCGAAACGCTCAAAGCCCTGCAGGCCGCGCTGGCGAGTGCGCTCGACGCCAGCCATGCCTTTCAACCGGTGCTTGCCGACGAACACCGGGCGCTTAAAACCGGTGATCTGGCGCTGCTGTCCACCGTGCTGGAACGCAAATCCTCCCTTACTGAAACTCTGCTTACCGCCTCTGAGGCTTTGCTTGCCTGGTGCGCGGAACAAGGCATTGAGGCTGACTACACGGCCTTCCGTGACTGGTGCACCCGCCTGACCGAAGCCGAGCAAACACCATTACTGATGCAATGGCAGCAACTGAAAGCCAGTCTGGACGAAAATAGCCGCTCTACTGCAGTGAACCGGCAAATGCTGGCCTCTCTGTCAGCGCAAAACCAGGCTCGACTGACCTTGCTCAGGAACCTGGTCGGTGCCACCGACACCTACTCGGCCTCCGGCACCCAATCACTGAACGACAGCCAGCGTCGCTGGGTCGACCAGGTTTAGGGCGGCGCGCAGTATGTTCATCGATCAAATGACCCTGTTTATTATCGCGGAAATTGCCGTGGTGTATGTGGTCATTACGATCTTCCTGTTCTTCCGGCACCGGCTCTATCATGTACTGGTCGCCATTCTGAAAGAAATGCGCTGGGAAAAACTGCGCCGCCAGCAGGAAAAACAACAGGAAATCGCCGCCTTGCGGGCCCAGAATCGCAAGTTGTCTCAGGAATTCAAAGCCGTACAGGCGACGGCTGACAGTGCCGGGAAAACCATACCTGAACAACTGAAGCAGCACCTGAACTCACTGGAAACCGCATTAAAGGAATCCGGGAACGATCTGCATCGCACCCCCGAGCCAGACGAGCCCGCTCACCTTCACTGGCTTCGCCGCCGCATTCTCGACCTTGAACAAAAGCTGCTGGCCGGTGACATAGACGATGACGAGTGGGCCCGCCAGGCGCATCAGGTATTGAAAGACAGCGGCCTGGAGCCTGCCCGCGAAGCCCGCAAAGAAGGGGCCGATACCGAGCTGGGCAAAGATCAGCTCAGCCGCGACCTGAAACAGTACGAAGCCCAGTATGCGGCCGCCCGCGACCGGATTCGGCTGCTTGAACAGGAAATGAACACGCTCAAGTCCATCAGCACCGTGGCCCCCACTCATCTTGAACGACCACAAAAAGGCATGTACGCCGATGAGATCTACAAGCTCAAGTGCGACAAGTACGACATGCAGGAAACCATTAACCAGCTGTCGCTGAAGTTGCAGCAGATCGGCCCGGATGGCGACGAATACGCCAACCAGCAGGCCGAACTGATCCAGGCACTGAACCGTTACGTCAAAGAGGCGGATGTCAGCGTTAACCTGATGGAAAAAGAGCTGGAAGCGGCCAACCATGAAACGGCCGAACTTGAAAGCGAAGTGCACGGCTTGAAAAACCGCCTGAAAGATCTTCAGGTGCGTGGTCCCAAAGCGGTGAATCCGGACCACGTTAAAAAGTTGAACTCCAACTCCTCCAGCCAGGCCGAATCGGTTGCGAGCCTGCGCGATGCACTGGAACAAATACGGTCAGGCACCGACACCGAGCGGGCCATGCAGGTTCAGGACGATGAAATCAGCCGACTGGAATTGCTGGTCCGGGACTCGGAGTCCTGTGTGGCGATGCTGGAAATGGAGTTGCAACAGGCCCAGCAGGCCCTGGAAGAGCTGAATGCCCAGGCCGTCGATACCTCCGAAACCACGGCACCGGAAGCCAAACAGCCCCAGGCACAGACCTCGGAAGCCTTCGAGACGCTCAGCGCCCAGATTCAGCTGAGCCTCGACACCCTGCGCAACCTCGTCGACGACTTGCGTGAAGGCAGCGATGCCGACGAAGTCCTGCCGGCACAGGAAAAAGAGATTGACCACCTGCAAGCCTTGCTCAGATCCACTGAGACGCTGGTTGCCGATCTCAGTGCGCGCACCGACCAGGTCAATGACCAGGATACCCGGGCCCAAAGCAATGAAGACATCGAAGAAATGGAAACCCTGGTCAAGCAGTTCATGTCGGACTCGCAAACCATGCTGCAACGCATCAAGGAACTGGAAAAGAATCAGCGCGACGAGGAAACGGCTGCCATAAAAGCCAGTTAACCGCCTCCTCCCTTAGGAGGAGACCGCCCGCTCCGGCACTGACCTCCCCCCTTAAAGTGTTACACTACCCGCCAATAAAAACGATAACACCGACGCTGTGAGTGCCATGACGGATACCCTTCAAGTCCTGATCGCCGACGACCATCCGCTGTTTCGCAATGCGCTGTCCGAAGCCCTGGCGAACACCGGAACCCCGGTCACCATTGAGCAGACCGACACGCTGGATTCGACCCTGAGCCACCTCGAAAACGGCGCCACCGACCTGCTGTTGCTGGATCTGAAAATGCCCGGCAGCGGCCAGAAACCGGGTTTTATTGGTATTGGCTTTTTCAAGCTCCGAGTTGGTCAGTTGCAACGCCTCGGTGCGTTCAAACACCTTCTCTTCGAGCAGATCGTTACTGCGCCGCAGCTGGTCTTCAATTCGACGCCGGTCGGTAATGTCGGAATAGACGGTGATATAGCCCCCATCGGGCATGGGGTTGCCCTGTATTTCAAGATAACTGCCGTCCGGCCGTTTGCGCTCAATTCGGTAGGAAGACCCCGCCTTGAGGTGGTCCAGCCGCCGTTGCACCAGATCTTCAACTTGCCCTTCACCCAGCTCACCCTTTAGGGCGTTGTGGCGCAACAGGGCCTCAACCGGCTGACCCGCTAGCAGCATGCCTTCCGGGTACCGGAACATGCGCTGGTACTCCTGATTCCAGGCAACGATGTTCAGGTCCCGGTCGACAATGCTGATGCCCTGGCTGATCGACTGCAGCGCCGAGTTCAGCAGATCCCGGTTGAACTTCAGTACCTGGGAAGCCTCATCCACCATGGTCGACAGGTGTCGCCACTGGCCGGTCATGGGCTGATCAAAGCGCTCAAACAGCAGCCGCGTCGCGGGCGCCCCCAGCACCGACGACAGCGAACGCTCGGCCTGGTACAGCAAATCGTCGTCGGCGGTATGGTCGGTCAGCAAACGGCCATTGAGCGGATTGGTATAGCGCGAAAACAGCCGGTGCAGTTTATCGGCGCCGATAAAACGGCCCAGCAACAAGTGCAAATCGCCAATCGACACCGTCCGGCTGGCGTTCTGCAGCAAGCCCGAATCGGTTCGGTTGGCGTGCACAAACAGAGAAGCCTGCATCCGGTCTTTCAATGTTTCCCGGCCAAAGGCAGAGCCAAGCAATAAACCGAGAACATTCAGCGCCAAACTCCAGGCCGTACCATGCACAATGGGATCAAGCCCTTCTACGCCCATCAGCGCTTGAGGTCGCAGGAAACTCAGGCCAAACAGGCCGTCCATCAGCGTATCGGGCATCAGACCGGCGCGAATCAATAATGGAATCAGCAGCGTATAAAACCAGACCGCCGACCCGAGCCCCAGTCCCCACAGTACGCCTTTGCGGTTCATCGCGGTCCAGTACAAGCCCAGAAACAGCGCCGGCGCGAACTGGGCTACCGCAACAAACGACACCAGACCAATCGCCACCAGCCCCTCAAAGGCAACGATCAGCCGGTAATAGAAAAAGGCGGCAAGCACAATGATCATGATGCCCAGACGACGCAGCCAGACGACACGGCGCCCCAGATTGGGCGCATCTGCCGACCACCAGCCAAGGCGGATCAGCCCCGGCAATAGAATCTCGTTCGAGAGCATGGTGCTCAGCGCGATGTTGGCCACAATCACCATCGATGCCGCTGCCGACAAGCCGCCAATAAAGGCCAGCACAACCAGATCATCCCGCCCCATCATCATAGGCAGGATCAGCGTCATGTATTCCAGTTGCTCGGGATTGGTCGAAAAATACTCATAACCCACCAGCACCATGGGCAACACAAAGAGATTGATCAGCACCAGATAGATCGGAAAGATCCAACGCGCCATGCGCAGATCCCGCTGATCACGGTATTCAACAACAGCAACGTGAAACTGCCGTGGCAAGGCAATGATGGCGACCACACCCAGCATCACCTGGGTTGTGTAAATATAGGGGCTGCTGAAATCGGTCATGATCGACCAG
Source organism: Saccharospirillum sp. (assembly GCA_035704555.1). Lineage (GTDB taxonomy): Bacteria > Pseudomonadota > Gammaproteobacteria > Pseudomonadales > Natronospirillaceae > Saccharospirillum. The sequence goes on from DASSWT010000224.1 coordinate 4,931, forward strand.
ATTTCGGGGGTATTCACCGCGGTCTTAACCACCTCGGCAAAACCGCCACCAACGGCATAAACCGCCCAGTACCCCAGCACCAGAAAGGCAAACAATTTGACCACCGATTCAAACGCAATCGCCAGCATCATGCCGGGGTGATGCTCAGAAGTATCGAGGTGGCGGGTACCAAACAACAGGGTGAACAAACCCAGAATCAGTGAAACGTAGAGCGCAGAGTCGTTGTACCAGAATTCCCCCGCCGTCACCGACGGCGCGACCACACTGAAACTCACCGAGATGGCTTTCAACTGCAGCGCAACATAGGGCACGATTCCGATCAGTGAGATCATCGCAACGAAAACGGCCACCGCCCGGCTATGCCCAAACCGACTGGCAACAAAAAATCAGCAATGGTGGTCACGTTCTCTCGCTTGGCGACCTGCACCACTTTCAGCAGAAACGCATAACCCACCAGAAACAGCAAAATGGCCCCGACGTGCGACGGTGCAAAGGCCCAACCATACTCAGCAAACTGACGAGTAGCACCATAGAACGTCCAACTGGTGCAATAGACCGCCAGCGACAGGCTGTACACCCAGGGCTGCCAGCGACGGGCGACCGGGTGCCGGTCGCCATAGAGCGCGATGACGAACAACAGGATGACGTAGAGCAAGGAAATGAGGATGAAAAACGTTGGTGACATCCGGGGGTGGTTCCTCTGATCGGGGAGTCAGACAGCGGCTTAGTCACCGGTTACATCTGGATTACCTTGCTCTT
>DASSWT010000273.1:0-2491 GCA_035704555.1 Saccharospirillum sp.
ATTGCGTTCCGGATATTGTTTCAGAAAACTCACCAGCCTATTCAGGTTGCTGCTGGCACCGCCCTGGAGATCCGCACTGCCGGTGGCAAACAGAACGTCGCCCAGCGTTAGTACCAGGCCGCGATCAGTGGGCTTGGCTTCAAGCGCATCGATCTGGCGCTGGTATTCGGCGGCTTGCTGGGCCGCCAGAGTCGCTGCCTGGGTTTTCGACAGTTCGGCCGCATTCGCTTCACTGCGTGCGTGTTCGGCGTCCAGCCGTGCCTGGTTTGCTTCCAGCGTGCGTGCCTGAAGACGGGCGGCCTCACGCTCTTCGCTGAGCAAGGTACGCTGCATCTCTGCAAAGCGGGTTGTGGCGGTTGCCCGGGCGATGGCGACTTTATTGTTGGCGATATAGACCCGGTGTTCCCCCAGGTCGTCGAACACCTTCAGCAGTACCTGTTCATGGGTGCGAGTTTGTTCAAGGTATTCCTCCCACTCGCCTTTAAGATCCTTGTTTTGCACACAGGACAGCGCGGTTTCGTAGATCTTTACACCACCGCGTTCGGTTTCCAGAGCCTGGTACAACAGCTCATGGAGTTGCTTCTTATCGTATGGGGTTTTTTTCATGACATTCTCCTAAGGATGGGCAGGCAGCTCGCCGACAGTCGGGCTGCGATGGTTCATGGGTGGGTCGCTGTCGCGAGAGGTATGGCGATGCGCGGCGATCGCCTTGATGAATGCCGGCACACTCTTCGCAACGTCGGCAGAGTCGGCCAGTATGATGCCGGGGTCCTTGTCCATTACCGGCCCGATCCCAGTCAGCTCCAGCAGTTCGCGTCCGGTACCCAGAGCAAGAATCGTTTTACAATGCAGGAAAACGTCGTCTATAAACGCCATGGTAAGGGCGTTGCCCGCGAGGGTTTGAACCGCTGCGTTTCCATCTGGAATGACCAGCGCATCGAACAAAACACCCGGAGAGTTTTCCAGTGATTTGTCTGCCTCTACCGGCTCACCTGAGGCGCCCGTGAACAGCCCCACTCGCGGCCCTACGAAGTGAACGATGGCCCCGGCACCAGTCAGGGCTGTATGCAGGGTGACCAGAGCGGTCTGGTCGATACCATCCGCGACCAGTACAGCAATTTTCCGTGTACGGATTCCGCACTCACCCGGCCGTGCCACCAACGATAAGGCCGGAGAAACGGCCACCTCGGGCGGCTGCGGTTTGGCGATTGCCCTGGGCATTGCATCGGGAACCTCCATACCCAGGCCGCGCGCGACCTCCGCAGCCAGTTCATGCGACACGTTGACCAGCGAAGCCAGCATCCGTTCACGGATCGCAGGAACACCGACCTTGCTCAATTCGAACCGAAAGGCAGCGGCAATGTGGGCTTTTTCGAACTCTGTCTGGCTGTCGAAGAACAGCGTGGCTTGCACATAATGCTCGGCAAACTTCTCTGGCTTACCGCGCACTTTGTCGTCGGCAACGGCCTCGGGAAAGGAGGCGAATCCGCTGGTTCCGGCTTCAGGGCATGAACCAGGTCGGGAAACTTCATCGCATCCTGTATGAAGAACACCGGTATGTTGTTGCCAACCAGATCCCAGTTGCCGGCATCGGTATAGAACTTCACGGCGAAGCCACGAGCGTCGTTCGAGCGCTTTATTGGCGTTGTGTGGCATTGCGGCGACGAAGTCATCGGCGGCAATGGCTTGCCCGGCGACGATATCGTTTGTCTTGAGTGTGTCGCCTTGGCCCGGTGATGCTTTGGTGGTTTTGTCAGCATTGCCTTTGTTCCGTGATGATCGACCTTGGTCTCTGTTCTTAGCCATAATTGTGCTCCAGCGAATGGGAAGTAGGGACAATCGATATGCCGTTCGAACTACTGGCCGATATCGATTTTCATACCACTGACTCTAGGTGTCTGTGCGAAAACGAACGCTTGCAGGGCTATACCCGTTTAGGTCATCCCGTGCCGTTTTCGCTCAGTGTTGCAACGGGCCGATTCCATCATTTTCACTTTATTAACTGAGTTGCTGACTGACACTGTGATATTCTGGAAGTGGACAAAAAACGATTTGCCGGTTACTTTCGCGATGCACCTTCTTGACACTGCAGGAGCGGCACTATGAATCTGATACCGGACTTTGAATGGAGCATTGTCGCGCTGCACATACGCGATTTGCTGTACGCCTATTTACTCGCCCTGCCCATTGGCTGGGACCGCGAAAAGCACGAACGCACGGCAGGCCTGCGTACCTTTCCGTTGGTTGCTATGGCAGCCTGCGGGTACATGCTGGTCGGCCTTCAGGTGCTGAGTACTTCAGACGCGGAAGCACGCGTTATGGAAGGGATTATTACCGGTATCGGTTTTATCGGCGGGGGGGCCATTCTGAAGAATGTCGTGAACGGTGAAAGCTTTGTTTCCGGCACGGCCACCGCTGCCAGCTTGTGGCTGACCGGCGCGATCGGAGTATCAGTCGCCACCGGGCGACTCGAAATTGCACTGATTCTGAG
>DASSWT010000005.1:0-2094 GCA_035704555.1 Saccharospirillum sp.
TGAAGGGTTGCCAGTGTGCGACCGGATTTCCGTTGATCACCCCAAGGTCATTGAATTGCGTGAACTGGCGCAATGGAGCGAGGGCATGGTCTGGTGTTCGCCGGAAATTCATGGCGCGGTGTCGTCGGTGTTTAAAAACCAGATCGACTGGATACCGCTCAGTGACGGCGCGATTCGGCCAACCCAGGGCAAGACGCTGGCATTGATGCAGGTTAACGGCGGGTCGCAGTCGTTTAACGTGGTCAATGCGCTGCGTGTTCTGGGCCGCTGGATGCGGATGTTCACCATTCCCAACCAGTCGTCGGTACCCAAAGCCTTTCAGGAATTTGATGCCGATGGCCAGATGAAAGAGTCGCCTTACCGCGATCGCATGGTGGATGTGATGGAAGAGCTGTTCCGGATGACACTGCTGCTGCGCAACCAGTCGGCCATGCTGACGCACCGCTTTTCCGAGAACAAGGCGGATTACCGGGCGCGGATTGAGGATGCCGCCAGTATTGAACGCCCGGTCGCCAAAACGCCGTGCTGCGCCTGATTCACCAGCACAGCCAGCCAACCGTGCTGGCCAGCGTCGTGTTGACGCTGGCTCTGGTGTCTGACTCCGTTCTGTATTTATTGCTGCCGCTGTATTTTGAAGACTTCGGGCTGACGCTCATCTGGGTTGGCATTTTGCTCTCGGCCAATCGCTTCGTCCGCTTATTGATCAACCCCTGGTTGCTGCCCTGGTTCGAGCGCTTTGGCCCGCGCACCTCCATGCTGCAAGCTGTGGCCCTGGCCACGGCGGCGAGCCTGGCTTTTCTGATGCTGGCCAGCCCCTGGGTCCTGTTACTGGCTCGCTTGCTGTGGGGCATGGCCTACGCGCTGATGCGGCTTGGTTGTCTGCATTACGCGACCCACCAGCCGGAGCGGCGCATGGTGAACCTGGGCTGGTACACCAGCCTGCAGGAAGTCGGGCCGCTGTCAGTGTTGCTGATCGCGCCCTGGCTGGTGCAATTTTTTGCCATTGAGGCGGTGCTGGTGCTGGCCAGCGGTCTTTGCCTGATGGCGTTGTGGCCGGCGCTGGCGCTACCTCCGGCCCAATCAGACCCGCAGGCGCCAACTCGAGCACGTTTCCCCTGGCCCAATGCCTGGCACCGCCTGACCTTTGTGCTGTGTTTGCTGTTCGATGGCGTCTGGACGGTGGTGCTGGCGCCCTTACTGGTGGTCGCGGGCTGGTCGATCGCGGCTGCCCTGGCGATGACCGCCTGGTTGTTGGTCGCCAAACGAGTATTCAATCTGCTGGTGGGGGTAGTCTCGATTCGGGTAAACCCCTGGGTGCCCGAGCGGCTCTGGCTGGGTATTTCCCTGGCCCTGATGCTGGTCGCCGGTGGGCTAATGGCCCTGACCGAGGTGCTCTGGGCCAGTGTGTTCGCCATCGCCGGGCACGGGCTTTATATGATACTGGTGCCCAAGCGCCTGGCCGACGAGGCCCTGTCTGATGGCAGCCGCCATCACAGCCTGAATGGCTTCACCTTCTGGCGGGACCTGGCCGCTGCCGTGGGTGCACTGCTGGCCAGTCTGTTACTGGCCGGAGCCTGGACGCCGCTGTTCTACGGTTTGCTCACTGGCCTGGTGGCAGTGATGCTGCTGTCGGCGAGATACGGCGTTACGTCATCTACATCGAACTGATCGGGCAGTAGAAAACGCTCGGCATAGTCTCGCCATTTTCCACTGCGCAGAAACAGCTCGAACACGTCCGGGTCAATGTGCTGGTCGTCGCGCATCTTCTGCAGAATCGAGAACGCCTGGCTCAGCGGCATCGGGGGTTTGTAGGGGCGCTCTTTTGCTGTAAGCGCTTCGAACACATCGGCCACACCCATAATCCGGGCCGGAATCGACATCTGATCGCGGGTAAGACCGCGCGGAAAGCCCCGCCCGTCCATCCGTTCATGGTGGCCGCCAGCATATTCCGGCACCCGGCGCAGCTTGGGCGGGAAGGGCAGTTGTTCGAGGATATCGATGGTGATGTCGATATGGCGATTGATCGCCTGGCGCTCTTCGTCGTTCAGCGTGCCCCGGGTAATGCACAGGTTGGTGACTTCATCCTCGTTCAAT
>DASSWT010000029.1:0-5482 GCA_035704555.1 Saccharospirillum sp.
CGCCGATTGCGCCTTGGCCGAAAAGCCAAGCCCGCCATATTCTTTGGGGATAATCATCCCGAAAAAACCTTCTTTCTTCAGGTAATTCCAGGCATCGGCTGGTAAGTCGGCACGTTCATTGGCGATATCCCAGGCGTTGCACATGCCAGAGACGACACTGCACTGATGATCTACAAAGGCCTGCTCCTCCTCGGTCAGGCCGTTGTTGCGCTCATCCATCAGAACCCGCCAGTCGGGGCGGCCGGAGAACAATTCACGGTCCCAGCCTACCGTACCGGCTTCCAGCGCCACCCGTTCGGTATCTGACACCTTGGGTGCCACCTGCTTGAAAATCGAAAACAGCTTGGGCGTCAGCCAGCTTTGACGCAGGGCCGGCAACCCGCCAACGGCCGTGCCCACAGCCGCCAGAATCAACAGGGCACCCAACCAGGGGCTACTCCACAGGAAGCCAAGGATGCCTACAACTGCAAAACCGACCACCAGGGCCAAGGCGCCCATCTCCCGGCGTAAAATCACAACCTTGACGATTATCGCCAAAACCAGAATCAACAGATGGTTCATAATGATCTCCCGATCGGTAAAAAAAGTACCCTCGCTCTCACCAGACTGTACTCCTATAAGCACCCGGATGAGCCGACAATAAAACACATGTTTGAAACTTAGCGACTTGTGAGTCAACTTGCCAATCGAAAGCACCGCTTTTCGGAGTTTTTTGACATGGGGGAATGAATCTGTGGATTACCAAGCGGGAAATGAAAAAACCGGGCAGAGCCCGGTAAAAAGGAGAGTATTGATTACTCAAGTTTCATGATGTGCTGAGGTGGCAAGCGGCGGATGCCGGTGGTGCCCCTGTGGGGTAGTCCGCAGCAAGGATGCTGCGGTCTAGGCTCCATGGAAGGATCTACGCCGACCCCACTGGGGTACCACCGGTAACCGTTGCGGACCAATGCCACGAAACCCAAGAATTGAGTTGGTTAGATCCGCTTAAGCGGAATGTTCGCCAATAAAGGATTTCAACGCACTGGCTGGTTGAGCGCCAACGCGGGTGCCTACAGGCTTGCCGTTTTCAAACATCATCAGCGTGGGCAGACCACGAACGCCGTATTTGGACAGCACGTCCGGGTGGGCGTCGGCATCCAGCTTCACGACGTTAACCTTGCCTTCGTACTCACTGGCCAGGTCTTCAAGCACCGGCGCAATCATCTTACAGGGGCCACACCAGTCGGCGTAGAAATCAACCAGCGTCAGGCCCTGGCCGCCTTCAACCGTTGCATTAAACTCGTCTGCATTCAGCAATTTCACATTCGACATAATTCGTACCTCTTCAGATCAATGACTTTGATGCCCACCATAATAATCTCTATGATTTTCGATACTAGACCGTATTTTTGAGCATCTTTATGCCATATTTGGAACAATAAAACCCTGAGAAGAGCACCCCTGACCATGGAACTGGATGGCCTGTCCCTCTTTGTAGACACCGTAAAAGCCGGCAGCATCACCGCCGCCGCAGCCCGGCGCGGCATGCCGAAATCCACTCTGAGCCGGCAACTGCGCCAGTTTGAAGAAAAGCTGGGCGTGACCCTGCTGGAGCGCTCTACCCGACGAATGGACCTTACCGAAGCCGGCCAGAGCCTGTTCGACAACGCCGCGCCCTTTCTCGATGAACTGGCCGAGATCCAGTCGTCCGTATTGGCCTATCAACGTCAGCCCAAAGGCAAATTATCGATCCAGATGCCTCAGGAGCTGTTCACCACCCAGATGGGCGAGCTGGTTAGCGAATTCCTGCAACGCTACCAGGACATCAGCCTCAGCTGCACTCAGTACAGCGGCCAATACCCCTCACCGTCACCCGATCATGACTTGCAGTTTGTGCTCCATGACGCCCCGCTACCCGATAGCGACTGGATAGCCCGGTCACTGATGAGCATCCCCCAGGGGCTCTACATAGCCCCTCACTGCGCCGATAAACGACCAAACACCCTGCCTGAACTCAGTGATTGCCGCTGTATTCTTCAGGCCGGTGAAACACAATGGTCATTCCGAACCGGCCAAACCCTCACAGTGCAACAAGTATCAGGCCGACTCGTCCTGAACAGCCCGGACATGCAACTGCAAGCCGCCGTACGTGGCCTCGGCATCGCCCGCCTGGCTCGGTATCAGGCAGAACCCGCCGTTCGGCGTGGCGCATTGATGGAGGTAACACTGGAAGGAAAACCGGTCGCTCAACAACTGACCGTGGTCTACCGCAGCCGCCAGCTTCCGCTGAAAACCCAGTTATTTCTGGACCATTTCCAGAACCACATTGGGAGGCTATATAGTCTTCTGTGAGGCCTAAATCTCTAGTGGCGTTTCATTCTGAAATCGTCAAAGAAGTAAGCGGCGGCTGCCGGGGATGCTCCTGTGGGGTAGTCCGCAACATGGATGTTGCGGCCTAGGCTCCAGGGACGGATTGAGTGGGCGGCATTCCGTCCGACCCCACAGGAGCATCCGCGGTAGCCGACGCGGGCCACTACCACCAAGCCCAATTCAACAACTTGCCACCGAGCAGACAAAAAAAACCCGGCATAAGCCGGGTTCCCTGGTAACTCTATAGATTAGAGCTTGCCTGAGTTGGTACCCAGATAGTTAGCAACGCCCTCTGGCGTGTTTACCATGCCTTCGTCGCCTTTCTGCCAGCCGGCCGGGCAAACGTGGCCGTTCTCTTCAAAGAACTGCAGCGCTTCAACCACGCGAACCAGCTCATCAATGTTGCGGCCAATCGGCTCATCGTTCATGTGCTGGGCACGAACCACGCCCTGCTTGTCGATCACGAAAGAGGCACGGAACGCCACACCCGGTGGGTAATAGCTGTCGCCACCTTCAGACTCAACGCCATAGGCGCGAGTGATGCTGTGGTCCATATCGCCGACCATGGTGTAACGCACAGGACCAATACCGCCCTCATTGACCGGCGTATTGCGCCAGGCGTTGTGCGTGAAATGCGAGTCGATCGATACAGAGATCACCTCAACACCCATGTCTTTCAGCTTCTCAACACGCTTGTCCAGCGCGATCAGCTCAGACGGGCACACAAAAGTGAAGTCCAGCGGATAAAAGAAAACCAGGGCATAACGACCTTTGATGGCTTCGCTCAGGCTGTAGCTATCTACAATTTCGCCGTTACCTTTAACAGCCGGAGCCGTGAAATCAGGGGCCTTACGACCCAATAATACGCTCATATACATCTCCTTTAGATGGTGTGTAATTACAGGGTAAAACCAGGCGCCACCGTCCCGGCGCGCAATTACGCGGCCTGACCAACCCAAAGCGGACCCTTTCCAGACCCAGGGTTAATAAGCCAATCGCTGAAAATTATAAATCAGGGGAGTGTTGAACTGCTAACCCAGTCAAGGGCCAATAATTAGGGCGAAGCAGGCCATTTCAATGGCCTGCTCGGGGAGAACCGATGCAAAACCCTGCGTCAGACGCTTCTGAGTACCACCATCGGCGGCACCTTAATCACACGCCGGGTCGAGACAACACCAATGGTGCCGATCACGACACCGCCCAGAGCCGGCCCGACGATCCAGAGCAGTGGGTGTGGCGTCCAATCGAGGTTCAGCATTTCCATCTGGAAGTATGCCAGCGCAACTTCGGCACCAAAGGCACCCAGCAACCCGGCCAGGGCGCCCAGAGATGCAAACTCAATCCAGAGCCCGCCCCGCACCAGCGCTGCCCGGGCACCCAGGGTGCGCAGAATGGCACTTTCCACCAGTCGCACATCGAGGGTTGCCTGCACACTGGCGAGCAGCACAATGAAACCGGCCACCAGCACCAGCCCCAGAATGAACTCGACCGCCACCGTCACCTGGCCGACAATGTCCTGAATCTGCTGAATAATGGCATCGACTTCGATCACGCTGACAGTCGGGTGCTGGCGCAGTAACTCGGCCAACAACGGTTTCTGATCGGCATCCAGGTAGAAGCTGGTGATGTAGGCCGCACCGGCGCCGTCCAGAATGGGGCCACTGAAAATCACATAGAAGTTCGGTGCCAGGCTGTCCCACTGCACGGTGCGAATGCTCTTGACCGTCACATCTACCTGTTGTCCACCGATGGTGAACGTCAGCTCGTCGCCCAGCCCAATATCCAGTTGCTCGGCAAAATCCTGCTCTACCGAAATCAGGTTACGCTCGGCATCGCCGGGCTCCCACCACTCTCCGTCTACCACGGCATTATCGTCTGCCAGGGTGTCGGACCAGGTCAGGTTCAGCTCCCGTCTGAAGTCATCGCCACTGGGCTGAAGTCTATCCAGCCGGTCAGACAGCGCTTCATCGTTTACCTCGGTCAGCCGACCCCGAATCATCGGATACAGCGGCTCCCGCTGCACGTTGTTGGCATCCAGAATGCCCTGAAAACCACTGAGTTCATCTTCGAAGATATTGAAGGCAAAATGGTTGGGCGCGCCTTCGGGCAACTGCTGCTGCCATTCGCTGATCAGTGAAGAACGCAGCAGCGTGAGAATAAACAACAGCATCAGCGCGATGGAAAACACCATAATCTGAAAGGCATTCTGTCGGCTGTGGCGCTGCAGATTGGAAAGGCCGAGCCGCCAGGTTGTGCCCAGGCGACTGCCATAGCGACGCACTATGCGAATCAGCACGGCCGCCATCAGAGAGACACCTAGCAAGGCGATCAGGCCACCACCCAATAAGGCTGCCGTCAGCAATACATCACCGCTGTAAAACCAGACCAGCCCGACAACCGCCACGGCACCGATGGCAACCACCATGCGCTGGCTCAGGGTTCCGCCTTCCAGTTCCGAGCGTAGCACCTTGGCCGGCGGCACCTGGCGCAGCACCCAGACGGGTGGGAACGCAAAGGCCATCAGGCAGACCATACCGGTCAGAAGTCCGATCCAGAGCGGGCGCCAGCCCGCCGGTTCCAGTTCCCGTGGCAGCAGGCCGGAGGCCAGCTCAAGGAAAGCCCAATGGAGCACCCAGCCCAGAGCCAGGCCGGCGAATACGGTAATAACACCCAGAATCAACAGATTACCGGCATACAATCGGGCAATGGCATTGGGCGTCAGCCCCAGCGTCTTCAGCAGCGCGACATGGCTCAACTGACGGCTCGCGTAACGCCGCGACGCCAGTGCCAGGGCTACACCAGCCAGCATCACGCCGAGCGACCCGGCCAGCAGCAAAAAGCTCTCGGCCCGGTCCAGCGCCGAGGTAACGCCTTCGTTGGCGTCACGCACATCCGCCCAGCGATAGTCCGGGTGCAAGCCGGCTTCAACCTGCGCCTTAAACGGTTCCACATCGCCACCTAGCAGTAGCCGGTAACGGGCGCGACTGCCCAACTGCACCGCACCGGTCTGCTCGACATCGGCCGTGTTGATCATCACCCGGGGGTTAAAATCGAAAAAGGAGCCGGCTTCATCCGGCTCGGTGATCAGCGCGGCCGTAACCCTTAAGTTGGCATCACCGACGCCAATGGTGTC
>DASSWT010000059.1:0-3068 GCA_035704555.1 Saccharospirillum sp.
ACGGCGTTTTTGACTTCCAGGCGTTCATAGAACCGCTGGCCGCCGTAAATGCGGTAGGGAATCTGGCTGTGAATCAGCGCCTCTTCCAGCACCCGGCTCTGGGCGTTGGAGCGGTAGAGCATGGCAATGGTGTTGGCGTTGGTGCCGTTTTCCATCAGCCGGTTGATTTCGTCGGCCACGTAGCGGGCTTCGTCCTGTTCATTGAAGGCGGCGTACAGGCGGATCGGGTCGCCGCGTTCGCCTTCTGTCCAGAGGCTTTTGCCGAGCCGGGCCGGGTTGTTGGCGATGACCGCGTTGGCGGCATCGAGAATGGTGGCGGTGGAGCGGTAGTTTTGTTCCAGCCGTACCATGTGGGTGCCGGGGAAATCCTGATTGAAGGTCTGAATGGTTTCGACCTTGGCGCCGCGCCAGCCGTAAATCGACTGGTCGTCATCGCCGACGATGGTAAGGCTGAGTTTGTCGCCGGCCAGCACCCGCAACCAGGCGTACTGAATGGTGTTGATGTCCTGAAACTCGTCGACCAGCAGGTGGGTAAACCGTTGCTGGTAATTGGCCAGCAAGTCCGGGTTGTTAAGCCAGAGTTCGTGTGCGCGCAACAGCAGCTCGCCAAAGTCGACCAGGCCGCTGCGCTGGCAGATTTCTTCGTAACGCAGGTAGATATTTTTCAGCGTTTCCTGGAACCAGTCGCCATGGGTTTGTACAAACTCGGCGCGGATGCCTTCGTCTTTCTGGCCGTTGATAAACCACTGCACCTGCTTGGGTTGCACCCGCTCGTCGGTGATCCCCAGATCGACCATCAGGCGTTTGACCAGTCGCAACTGATCGTCGCTGTCCATGACCTGAAAGTTATCGGGCAGGTGGGCCAGCTTGTTGTGGTGTTTCAGCAGGCGATGCGCGAGGCCGTGAAAGGTGCCGATCCACAGGGTATTCGAGGGCGTTTCCAGCAACTCTTCAACCCGGCCGCGCATTTCCCGGGCGGCCTTGTTGGTAAAGGTCACCGCCAGTACGCTGTAGGGCGAAGCCATCCCGGCGGCGATGAGCCAGCCAATGCGGTGCGTCAGAACGCGCGTTTTGCCACTGCCGGCGCCCGCGAGCACGAGCAGATGCTGCGCATCGCTCTCCACGGCCTGGCGTTGTTCGGGGTTGAGTTGGTCTAGCAGGGCATTCAGGCTCATCGATGGGGTCACTGTACAAAAAAACAGGGGTAGTGTACCAGAAGGCATCCGCCTTTGTGGATGCCTTAACCTTTAGTCGGAGAGCTGCGCTGCTAATGACGCTTTGCCCGGCAGCCAGGGTTCATTGGTCTATACTCCAGGCGAAATTCAGTGAGGTTGAGCATGCCATTGGCCCGTCAGTCATTTCGTCAGGAACGCCAGCATCAGGTGTTGCGCCACAGCAATTTGCTGTGGGTGTCTTCACTGGCTATGGGGCTGGTGTGTCTGGCGGTGCATCCGGCCCGGCCCGATATGCCGTTGGTCAGTGGGCTGATCCTTATTCTGGCGCTGGCGGGCTTGGCGTTGTCCCGCTTTGGGAGTATCTGGCAGTCGAGATATCCCGCCTTCCGGGCCATGCCGGCGGTGGCCATACTGACGGCGCTGCAGTCATCGGTATGGGGTTATGAAGCGCACTACGGCGGGCTCTGCCTGACGCTGTCTATCGCCTATGTTGGTATGGCCGCCATCGCGCTGTATGCCCAGTGGCGGGCCTTTCTGGCGGCCTGGGCGCCGGTGCTGGTACTGCCGATTTTTGTCGGCCCGCCGCTGCCCACTGAAACCCTGATCGATGTGCATCTGCCGCTGATGGGCCTGGTGTTCCTGGGTGCCTGGCAGAGGCATCTGATGGCGCGTCGGGCGACCCGGCGAGCCCTGACCAACAAACGCCTGAATGCGCTGCTGGCGCGCAATAGGGACAAACTGGAAGCCACCGTTGAAGAGCGCACCCGGGCGCTGCACCAGAGCAACGACCGTTTGCAGGAAGAGGTGGTGCTGCGCAAGCAGGTTAATCAGTCGCTGATCAAACACGAAGAGCAAATGAACCTGGCGATGACCGCCAGCGGCATTGGTTTCTGGGACTGGGACATTACCGGCCGGCGTGTCTACCATTCCGACCAGCACCGGTTTTTTGGCCAGGCGGCCAGCGCCGGAGACGAGGTGGACCTGATCGAGAAAGTCCACCCCGAGGACCGTTGCCAGGTTAAGCGTGCCCTCTCGGCCCATCTGACCCGGCGCAGCGACTTCTACCATGTTCGCTACCGCGTGCTGACTGACGACAACACCGAACCGGTCTGGCTTGAAGACAGTGGCAAGGTGATTGAACGTTCGCCAACCGGCCAGGCGGTGCGCATGGTCGGCACCCGGCGCGACATCAGCGCCGATATGCGCCAGCGCGAAGAGCTGAGCCTGTCGGCATCGCTGTTCAACAACAGTTCGGACGGGGTTTTTGTGCTCGGGCATGACCAGCGTTTCAAAACGGCCAACCGGATGTTCAGCCAGATCGTCGGGATGCAAAAAAGCCAGCTGCTGGGGCGCGGTCTGTTTTCGGTGATGCCCACGCATCAGGCTCAGGACATTACCAAGGCGTTGCTCAACAACGGTCGCTGGCATGGTGATCTGGTGATCAGGCTGGGCGGCTCGCGGCGCATTCAGGTGCTGCTGACGCTGACCGCAGTGCGCAGCAAGGACCGCAGCATCAGCCATTTTCTCGGCATCTGTCAGGACTTGTCGCAGCGCTACAATGGCCTGATCCCAACCGATAAGGACGCCTACGACCCGCTCACCGGCGTTTACAACCGGCGTTTCTTTCAGGAGTTGCTGGCCGGGTTTCACCAGCACGACCCGCTGCTGCCGGACCACTATGCCATCGCCATTCTGAACCTGGACGACTTCGCCGCCCTGAACCGCCACGTCGGCACCAGCATCGGCGACCAGATGCTGCGTGATGTGGCCGCAAGGCTCACCAACCAGAATGACCCGCTGCGCTGGGTGGCGCGGCTAGGTGGCGACCGCTTTGGTTTGTTTCTCGAATACGAAGGTGACCGGGCCAGCCTGGATGACTGCCTGAAAACCCTG
>DASSWT010000124.1:0-4792 GCA_035704555.1 Saccharospirillum sp.
CAAGCTCCCTGCCGAGCACCTGCTGTACCTTCCGTTTTTGATCCCTGCTCTGCCCGATACCAACCAGTGGCGCGGCTATGAAGACCGCCAGCATCTGATGATGATCGGTGGGTTCAAGCACGCCCCCAACAAAGATGCGGCCTTCTGGTTCAAACAAGCCGTCTGGCCACTCGTCCGCCGCCAGTTGCCAGACGTTGAATGCCACGTCTATGGCGCCTATCCAGACCATACCGTGCAACAATGGCACGCCCCCAAACAGGGCTTCTTCATTAAAGGCCGCTGCGACGACGCACTGGAGACGCTGTCTCACTATCGCCTGAACGTCGCCCCACTGCGCTTTGGCGCCGGTCAGAAAGGTAAAATTCTGGAGGGGTGGTTAACCGGTACACCCACCATCACAACACCCGTTGGTGCCGAATCGATGGTTGCTGAACACGCACTCGGCTACCCACTCAGTGATGACCCGGAACAGCTAGCGGCCACACTGGTTCAGCTATACCGCAACGCAGACGACTGGAAAACGGTGCAACGCTGCGGGCTAGCGGCACTGCAAGCTGGCTTTTTGCGAGAACACCATGCCCCAGGCTTTATCAAGGCCCTACACCACCTGCAAGAAAACCTGACCGACATCCGCCACCGAAACCTCTGGGGGCGGATTCTCTGGCAATCGCAGCACCGCTCAACCGAATATATGAGCCGTTGGATCGAGGCTAAAAATCAGCATCCTTACAATAAATCCAACTAGCTGTTCACTCTCTCGAACGGTGTAATTCAGTCATTAGTCAAACTCAATCGCATCAGCACTGGAAATACAGCCTGAGTGTGCCAAGGTTACATCCTGATATTAATCTGTCTAACTCTGGAGGTGCCATGACCGACTCATTTAATGCCCGCGATACACTCACCGTCGGCGATCAGCACTATCAGTTTTACAATCTCAACGCTCTCGCTGACGACTACGACATCGCCCGCCTGCCCTTTTCATTGAAAATTCTGCTGGAAAACCTGCTGCGCAAGGAAGACGGCAAGAATGTGACAGCAGCCGATATCAAGGCCCTGTGCCAGTGGGATGCCAAAACAGAACCCAGCTATCAGGTTGGCTTCTCACCCGCCCGCGTGGTGCTGCAGGATTTCACCGGGGTACCGGCCGTTGTGGATCTGGCGGCCATGCGCGCCGCCATGCGCGAACTGGGAGGTGACCCGGCGCTGATCAACCCGCGCAGCCAGGTCGATCTGGTGATTGATCACTCGGTTATGGTCGACTACTACGGCCAGCCCGACTCGCTGGCAAAGAATACCGAGCGCGAATTTGAGCGAAATGGCGAACGCTATCAGTTCCTGCGCTGGGGGCAGCAGGCGTTTTCCAACTTCCGCGTGGTGCCGCCCGGTACCGGCATCGTGCATCAGGTGAACCTTGAATACCTCGCCGATGTGGTAATGACCGAAGAGAAAGATGGCGAGACCTGGGCCCTGCCAGACACCCTAGTGGGAACCGACTCCCACACCACCATGATCAACGGCCTGGGTGTGCTCGGCTGGGGGGTTGGTGGTATCGAAGCCGAAGCCGCCATGCTGGGTCAGCCGATCACCATGCTGATCCCCGAAGTCATCGGCTTCAAGTTCACCGGCCAGTTACCGGAAGGTACCACCGCCACCGACCTGGTGCTCACCGTCACCCAGATGCTGCGTAAAAAAGGCGTGGTCGGAAAATTCGTTGAATTCTATGGCGACGGCCTCGACAACCTGCCCCTGGCCGACCGGGCGACCATTGCTAATATGTCTCCGGAATACGGCGCTACCTGCGGCATATTCCCGATCGATAAAGAGACACTGCGTTATCTCGAACTGTCCGGTCGCGACCAGTCTGTCCGGGACCGGGTGGAAGCCTATGCCAAAACACAGGGACTGTGGCGCGATACCGGAGCGGCAGAAGCCGACTATAGCGATACGCTGACGCTGGACCTGTCAACGGTCGTACCCAGCATCGCGGGGCCCAAGCGTCCACAAGACCGGGTCGCACTCAGCGACGCCAGCTCGGCCTTTGATCAGCTGTTACAGGCAGAGGCCGACACCATCACTACGGATAAAGAGCCAGAAAAGGGGCGCTTTGAAGGCGAAGGCGGCCAGACCGCCGTCGACAGCGTCAACTTGCACGACCGCGGCGCCGTCGAGTATGAAATAGACGGTGAAAAGCACCTGCTCAAACATGGTGCCGTGGTCATTGCCGCCATCACCAGTTGCACCAATACCTCCAACCCCGCCGTTATGGTCGCCGCCGGGCTGGTTGCCAAGAAAGCCCATGAACTGGGCTTAACGGTTAAGCCCTGGGTGAAAACATCGCTGGCACCAGGGTCGCAAGTGGTACCGGCTTACCTGGAGAAAGCCGGTGTGATGAAACCTCTGAATGAGTTGGGCTTCAACATTGTCGGTTTCGGCTGCACCACCTGCATTGGTAACTCGGGCCCACTGCACCCGGCTATCCAGAATGCCATCCGAGCGGGCAGCCTTAAGGTCTCGTCGGTGTTGTCGGGTAATCGTAATTTCGAAGGGCGAATTCACCAGGATGTGCCCACCAACTATCTGGCCTCCCCGCCATTAGTTGTTGCATACGCCCTGGCTGGCTCAATGACCCTGGACCTGACCCGGGACCCACTGGGCACCGGCAAAGACGGCCAGCCGGTCTATCTGAAAGACGTCTGGCCCAGCCAACATGACATCGCAGAAACCGTTCAGGCCGCACTGGGTTCCGGTTTGTACCAGGAAAAGTATCAGGATGTTTTTGCCGGTACCCAGGCCTGGCGAGACCTGCCCGTCCCTCAGGATGAGATCTACAGCTGGCCGGATTCCACCTACGTTAAACAGCCGCCCTACTTCGATGGCATGTCGAAGGAACCCACTCCACCCGGTGCGGTGAAAGACGCACGGTGCCTGGTCAAAGTCGGCGACTCGATCACGACCGATCACATCTCACCGGCCGGTGCCATCAAACCCGACAGCCCCGCAGGGCGTTACCTGCAGGAGCAGGGAGTCAGCACTGAAGACTTCAACAGCTACGGCTCGCGCCGGGGTAATCACGAAGTGATGCTGCGCGGCACCTTCGCCAACGTTCGCCTGCGCAACCAAATGGCCCCGGGTACCGAAGGCAGCTGGACCAAACACCTGCCCAGCGGCGAAACCATCAGCATCTATGACGCTGCCATGCGCTATCAGCAAGAGAACACGCCCCTGGTGGTGCTGGCCGGTAAGGAATACGGCACTGGCTCGTCCCGGGACTGGGCCGCCAAAGGGACCAACCTGCTTGGTGTTAAAGTGGTTATCGCGCAAAGCTACGAGCGCATCCACCGTTCCAACCTGGTGGGGTTTGGGGTTCTGCCACTGCAATTTATGGAAGGTGAATCCGTTGAGAGCCTGAACCTGACGGGCGAGGAGACATTTTCGGTTGAAGCGCTGGAAGGCGAGCCTGAGCAGGTGACCGTTCAGGTAACCGACCCGGAAGGCAACCAGCGCAGCTTCAAAGCGCGCGTACGTATTGATACCGCTGTCGAGTGGGACTACTACCGCCACGGTGGCATCCTGCACTTCGTATTGCGCGATCTGGCCAAATAGCCATACCCCCTGGCAACCAGCAACCCCCATAAGGCGGCGTTGCTGGTTGCCATTCGCACTGACATCGACCTGTAACCTAGGCTCACAACCCGACAAAATGATGACGTGAGCACAGTGCCGATTATTGACACCTTCCCGGCTTCTTTATTAAGTCTTTTCTAATGGGTCATATTTTTGACGAAAAAGCTGCATTTATTAGATCCAGTTCACACTTTTACCCTCGATTACATCACAGTGTTAGTCAATCACCGTCATCCATAATACCCTGCACTAATGATTATGGTGTCGACAGAACTTACATGTTTATAGACGGACTGACCGAGCAGGAAAAACAGCAACTCGCGGTTTATTTGCGCGAGCGCGATCACACCCCTTTTATGGTGATCAAACACGCCTATGCGGCTGCCCAGTGCCAGCGGCGTGGTGTCGATATTCATCCCATTGACCTTAAATATCTGATTCTGCTCGACGAAGCCATTGTCGAGCTTCATGGCAAGTATCGCATTGGCAGTGCACTCATTTACGACGAACCCCGCACCCAGGCAGGCCAGGACAGGGCCTGACCCAGCGTTATCCCTGTAAGCCGAACGCCTAAATAGCCAAAAACAATCAACTCCAAACGATCTATATTATTAAACTATCGAGGGGTTTAACTCCTTTCATTCGCCCTTACTTCTATACTGGCAGACACTTGTACTGAACATACGTCATGAAGGAGGTGCTTATGAGTACCAATGCGATTGGACTAAACACAGCCAGTGCTGAAAAGCTGGCCTCAGGTTTGAATGAGTTGCTGTCCAACTATCAGGTGTTCTACATGAATGCCCGGGGCTTTCACTGGAACATCAAAGGCGATAATTTCTTTGAGCTGCATGTGAAATTTGAAGAGCTCTACACCAATCTTCTAACCAAGATTGACGAAGTCGCAGAAAGAGTACAGACACTGGGACACGAGCCTATTCACAGCTATAGCAAGTATCTGGAAAACGCCAGCATCAAGGAACAAACCAAGGTACGTGATGGCCGCGCAGCGGTTGGGCACATTCTGGAGTCCTTTCAAGCGATGATTGGCAAGCAACGCGCACTGCTCGCACTGGCCCAGGAAGCCAGCGATGAAGGTACCGTTGCGCTGATGAGCGACTACATCCGCGAGCAGGAAAAAGATGTCTGGATGTATCGGTCTTAC
>DASSWT010000144.1:0-11473 GCA_035704555.1 Saccharospirillum sp.
TAATCGTTGCAAGCCTGGGGCGGCGCCGAAATGACGCCGGAGAACGGGATTCGGTTGCCGAGTCAATTCAGATCCATAAAGACCGGCTGAAGGCACTCGACGAAGAACACCAGCGTGGTGACCTCGAAGACACCGATTACCAGCAATTCAAGGCGGAAACCGAGCGGGCTTTGCTGGAAGATACACGCAAAGCCGGAGATACCGCCCCTGGCAGAGCGGTACCCGGGCTGGTAGTGGTCGCCACGGGTCTGGTGATCAGCGTTGCTGCCTGGGGGCTCTATGCCTATTGGGGCGCTGCGGACGCCGTGGCGGTGCGGCAAGACTTTATTGCACTGGCAACCGACCCGGACCCGAGCGAAGCCCAGCTGATGGAGACGCTCGATGGATATGAAGCCCTGCTGCAAAGCCAGCCTGAGGATATGGAAGGCTGGTTCCGCCTGGCCAATATGCAGATGGAACTGGGGCAATACAGCCGGGCTCAGCCCACCCTGGAACGGGTTCTGGCGCTGCTGCGGGACGGCGCCCGCAATGCCGAAGATGAATCGATGATTCTGGCCTACCTGGGGCAAACGCTGTGGGCCCAGGAGCAAGCCGAACCAGCTCTGGCGCGCTTCCGCGAAGCGCTGGAATACAACGCCCAAAACACCCTGGCACTCGGCTTTGCCGGGCGTCTGACCTTCGAGCTGGAAGAATACCGCAATTCCATCGATTACTGGACACGGCTCAAACGGCTGGCCGGTGACGAGGCCGATACCCGCCTGATCGACGAATTTATCAGCCGTTCCCGGGCGGCTCTGGCAGAGCAGGGCATCGACTACGAAGCCGATCTGGGTCCCAGCATTCAAGTGAACCTAACCTTGCCGGCGGCCTGGGAAGGGCTTCCGGAAAGCGCCGTCCTGTTTGTGTTCGCGCGGCCCGTCGACAGCCGCATGCCACTGGTGGTCAAGCGCTTGCCGGTAACCGGACGCGAGCTGACTGTGGTGTTAACCGATGCCGACGCCATGGGCGGCATGGGCGGGTTGAGCGGCCAGGAAGAGGTCTCGGTTTCGGCGCGGGTCTCCTTCGAGGGCGTTGCAGAACCCGCCGCAGGCGACTGGGTGGCCAATGATGTGACGCTGGATCTGGCCGACAACAACTCGATCACCGTCAACCTGAGCGTGCAGCAACCCTGAGCAAAGCTCAGACCGGGCGCTCAGGGTGATTTTCAGGTGACCGGGATCACATTTCCAGCCTAAATCTAAGTCCTTGATCTGGCACTAAAAATCGCCGTCGGGAGACGGTTTCAACCGGCCGCGATTGACGCTAGAATCGAACCTATTAACTCAAGTTTCGGAGTTCGGTTGTCTATTGGTGCCATGAGTCCGTGTCAGGTACCCCCGGTACCTGACACTCAATTGGTTGCCAGCTGTGAAACTCAGGCAGCCAACCGCCCCGAACTCCGAAACTTGAGTAGTCATTCGATCGTGGGGCCTGGCATGATGCCGGGCCCGCCAGCCCTGGACTGACATCGCCCTATGCGGTTGAAAAGTATAAAAATGGCCGGGTTCAAATCCTTTGTCGACCCGACCACCATTCCGTTTCCGACGAATCTGTCGGCCATTGTTGGCCCGAACGGCTGTGGTAAATCCAATACCATCGATGCGGTGCGCTGGGTAATGGGCGAGTCGTCCGCCAAGCACCTGCGTGGCGAGTCGATGACGGATGTTATCTTTAACGGCAGTAACGCCCGCAAACCGGTTGGTCAGTGCTCGGTCGAGCTGGTGTTTGATAATTCAGACCACTCCCTGAAGGGCGAGTACGCGGCTTTCAACGAAATCGCCATTCGCCGCCGGGTAACCCGGGATGGCCAGTCGACTTATTTCCTGAACGGTACCAAATGCCGTCGTAAAGACGTGACCGACCTGTTTCTCGGTACCGGTCTTGGCGCGCGTAGCTACGCCATCATTGAGCAGGGCATGATTTCGCGGCTGATCGAAGCCAAGCCCGAAGACCTGCGCAACACCATCGAGGAAGCAGCGGGCATTTCCCGCTACAAGGAGCGCCGCCGGGAAACTGAAAACCGGATGCGCCGCACCCGCGAAAACCTGGAACGCCTGACCGACATCCGCGAAGAGCTGGAGCGTCAGCTGCAGCACCTGCATCGCCAGGCGCAATCCGCCGAAAAGTACAAAGAGTTCAAACAGGAAGAGCGCACCACCCGGGCTCAATTGGCCGCCTTGCGCTGGCAGGGGCTCGACCGGGAAGTGTCCGAGCAGGACATGCGCATTGCCGAGTTTGAAACCCGCTACGAAAGCTTCGTTACCGAACAGCGCCGCATCGATGCCGACATTGAAGCGCTGCGCGAAGCGCACCACACGGCGACCGAGGCTTTCAACGATGTTCAGGCCCAGTATTACCAGCTCGGGAACGAAATCGCGCGCTTTGAACAGACCATGCAGCACCGTCAGGAGCAGAGCCACCAGCTGGTTCAGGATATTCAGGACGCCGAGCGCACGCTGCAGGAGGCCACTCAGGCCAGCCAGTCCGACAGCGACCGGGTAGAGGAAGCCCGGGAAACGCTGGAGATGTTGGCCCCCGAGCTTGAGGCTGCCGAAGAGCAGGTGATGCTGGCCGCCGATGAGCTGGCCGATTTGGAACAGCGCCAGCAGGACTGGCAGAGCCGTTGGGATCAGTTCAACCAGAATGCCCAGGGCCCGAAACGCCAGGCCGAAGTCGCCCAGTCTCGCATTCAGCATCTGGAGCGGGTGATCGAACAGTTGCATCGCCGTCAGGAAACCCTGTACCGCGAGCGTGACCAGTTGGCCGCCGATCCGGACGCCGAGAACCTCGAAGCCCTGATCGACCAGACCGAAGAGCTGGAAATGCGCGCCGAGCAATTCCAGACGCGTATGGACGAACTGGCCGAGCAGCAGCAACGCAGCCGCGAACAGGCGGAGACCAAGCGCCGCGAGCACGATACTGTGCGCCAGCAACTGCAGCAAAAGCAGGGCCGTCAGGCCACATTGCAGGCGCTGATCAAAGCCGCCATGGGCGATGAAGCCCAGGGTGTGCGCGACTGGCTGGCCAGCAACCAGCTGCGTGAAGCGCGCCGTCTGGCTCAGGAGCTGAGTGTTGAGACGGGCTGGGAAGCGGCGGTCGAAGCCGTGCTGGGCGATCGCCTGCAAGCCATTGCCATTGATTCGCTCGACTCGGTCAGTGGTGCAGTCAGCCGGTTTCAGGATGGCACCCTGACGTTGTTGTCGAATGAACGCGCCAACAACGCTGGCAGTAACGACCAGTCGCTGCTGAGCAAAGTGCACTGCGACCGTGACCTCTCGCCCTGGCTCGCCCCGGTGTATACCGCGAATAGCCTGGAAGAAGCGCTGTCCCGTCGTGACAGTTTGGCCCCGCATGAAAGCCTGATCACTCCGGATGGCGTCTGGATCAGCCATAACTGGCTGCGCATCCGGCGCGGCGAGGGTGGCTCCGACGGCCTGCTCAGTCAGCAGCAGGAGCTGGAATCCCTGGTAGAAGAACTCGATGAACTCGAAGCCGTCGAGGAAGACCTCGACGTCAGCCTGAACATGGCGCTGATGCAGCAGAAATCCATTGAAGAAGAACGCGAACAGGTCCAGCGCGACAACCAGCAGCTGTCCCGCCAGTTGGCAGAAGCCAAATCGGAACTCAGTGGCCGCCGCGTACAGGCCGAGCAAATGCGCGAGCGCCGGGCCCGCCTGAACGAAGACATTCAGGAAGTTGAAGCCCAGATGGCCGCCGAGCGCGAAACTCTGGCCATGGACCGTGAAGAGCTGCAACAGTCGCTGGATGCGATGGAAGAGGATGTGGACGAACGTGAAGCCCTGATGGCCGAGCGCGAGGATCACCGCATCACCCTTGAGGAAAAACGGGACCGCGTGCGCCAGGCACGGGATGCCCAGCATCAGTTGCAATTAAAGCAGCAGACATTACAGACTGAGGTGAGTTCACTGACCGGCGCACTGGAACGCGCAGCCCAGCAGAAAGAGCGCGCCCAGGAACGGCTGGAACGCCTGAAATCACAAATGGACGACCGCCAGGACCCGCTGGACGATCTGCGTGAAACGCTGGAGATCAAACTCGAAGCACGGCTCGAACTGGAAGAGTCGCTTCAGGAAAAACGCTCGGCAATGGAAAGCTCGGACGCCGAAATGCGCTCGCTGGAACAACAGCGCGTGGTTGCCGATCAGCAGGCCATGGCGGTGCGTACCGAGCTTGAACAACACAAGATGGCGGCCCAGACTCAGATTACGCGTCGGGCGACTTTGGCCGAACAACTGGCCGAGCAGCAGTTTGATCTCGATACCGTGATTGCCAACTTGCCCGAAAACGCCAACGAAGCGGAATGGGAAGAGGGGCTTGAGCGACTGACCGCCAAAATTCAGCGCCTGGGGCCGATCAACCTGGCGGCGATTGAAGAGTACCAGACGCAAAGTGAGCGTAAACGTTACCTGGATGAGCAGGATCAGGACTTGCAGCGAGCGCTGGAGACACTGGAGAATGCCATTCGCAAGATCGATCGTGAAACCCGGACCCGGTTCAAAGAGACGTTTGATCGGGTGAACCAGGGGTTGCAGGAGCTGTTTCCCAAGGTATTCGGTGGCGGCCATGCGTATCTGGAGCTGACCGGCGACGACCTGCTGGATACCGGTGTGGCCATTATGGCCAGGCCACCGGGCAAGCGGAACAGTACCATTCATTTGTTGTCCGGGGGTGAGAAGGCGCTGACTGCCATTGCCCTGGTGTTCAGTATTTTCCGGCTGAATCCGGCACCGTTCTGTATGCTGGATGAAGTCGACGCGCCGTTGGATGATGCCAACGTCGGACGCTATGCAAAATTGGTGGAGGCCATGGCCGAACACGTACAGTTTATCTACATCACCCACAACAAGATTGCGATGGAAATGGCGCACCAGCTGATGGGTGTGACCATGAACGAGCCGGGCGTCTCACGCCTGGTATCTGTGAATGTCGAGGAGGCTGCCGAACTGGCAGCCTTGTAAGCGGGGACAGGCGAATGGAATTGCGTGAAGTACTGATCATTCTGGGCGTCGTGCTGATTGCCGTAATCGTCTGGGACGGGCTGCGCCGCATGGCACTGCGCAAACCCAAGGCCCGCCGACCAATAACGGACCTGGGGCCAGACCCGGAAGAGGAAAAGAAAAAAGCGGAACTGGCGCGTGAACTGCCAAACGGCGGCGCGCGCGTGCGTGACATGACCGAACAGGAGCGCGAGGTCATCAGTTCAAAGCTAAATCTTCGGGAAAGGGTGCCAATGCTGATGGATTCGGTGGATGCCGAACCCGAACCGCAAGCTGACGCAGCGCCAGCGGCCAGCCAACGGGCTGAGCAGCAACCTCTGGATTTCGACCGGGAACCCGATCCGCAAGAACGTGCTGAAACCCGCCCTGAGGCCAAAGCACCCAAGGCAGCTGCTGCCGATCACGACGATTCGCACCGGCCCATCTCGGCAAAAGACGAGGTCGAGCCGTGGGACAGCAGCTGGCATTTCAGCGCTGTCGATGATGAAGACGATCCCGACCGGGATGTGGCGGCACATGCCGAGCACGATGCTGTGGCAGAAAGCCCGGTTGACGAGATCGACGAACCCCCTTACGACAACAGGAGTCGCGAAACAGCGCATCAGACCCGTGACGAGGAAGACGAGGCTGATATCTACAGGCAGCCTGAACCGGCTGAGCCCAGTGAAGACGCCTTTGATGAAGACCCGGAGCCCGGTCAGGCCGCGACAACACGGGAACCGCAGCAGGAACCCGAATACAAGGAAGACAACCGTCCGGTCGAAGAACTGGTGATCATGCACGTCATGGCGCGCGATAAGGGTGAGATAGCGGGCGGCGACCTGCTGGAATTGCTGTTGCGGGCCGGTCTGCGTTTTGGCCCGCTGGATATTTTCCATTACCGCAACCCTCAGGGTCAGATGGAGTTCAGCCTGGCCAACTGCGTACAACCGGGCACCCTGAATCCGGATGCCATGGATCAGATGACCACCCCGGGTGTCACGCTGTTTATGCAGCTGCCGCTGCGTGCCGACATGATGACCTCGTTCGATCACATGTATGAAATGGCGGTTTACCTCAGCAAGAACCTGGATGCGGATCTGCTCGATGAAGAGCACAGTACGGTCACGCCGCAACGGGTCGAACATTACCGCGAACGGCTGCGCAATTTTGCCCGGTCGCAACTGATTCAGGCCCATGAATGATCAAGACAGCCGCATGACCGACACCCAACCCGCAGGCCACAGCCGCGCTGACCTCGACCAACTGGTGAACCGCATCCGTCAGTTGGATTACGAGTATTACGTACTCAACGAATCCAGTGTGCCGGATGCCGAATACGACCGGCTGATGCAGGCACTGAAAGCCATTGAAGCCGAACACCCCGACTGGGTGCGTGACGATTCCCCAACCCAGCGCGTCGGTGGCCAGCCCCAGGCCGGTTTTACTCAGGTGCAACACGAAGTACCCATGCTGTCGCTCGACAATGCCTTCAGCGACGAGGACATGGCGGCGTTCTACAAGCGCCTTCAGGACCGCATGAACACCACCGAGGCGTTGGAACTGGCCTGTGAGCCCAAGCTCGACGGCATTGCTGTTAGCCTGTTGTACGAAGAGGGCCGACTGGTGCGGGGAGCGACCCGGGGCGATGGCACCACCGGGGAAGACATCACCGCCAACGTGCGCACCATTCGCAGCATTCCACTGACACTGCGCGGTGACGACTGGCCCAGGGTGCTGGAAGTGCGCGGTGAGATCTATATGCCCAGGGCCGGGTTTGAACGCATGAACGCCCAGGCACTGGAGCAGGGCGAGAAGGTGTTCGTCAACCCGCGCAATGCGGCCTCCGGCAGCCTGCGCCAGCTCGATCCGCAATTGACCGCCAAGCGGCCCCTGGAAATGTGTTGCTATTCAGTGGGCCGGGTCGACGGCGGTGCCTTGCCTGCGACCCATTTCGACACTCTTAATGCACTGGCAAACTGGGGCTTGAAGATCAACCCGGAGAGCCGCGTTGTCACCGGGCTGGACGACATGCAGGGGTATTACCAGCAGTTACTCGACCGGCGCGACGACTTGCCCTACGAGATCGACGGCATTGTCTTCAAGATCAACAGCTTTCAGTTACAGCAGCGTCTGGGCTTTGTGTCCCGGGCGCCACGTTGGGCCATAGCCCGAAAGTTCCCGGCCCAGGAAGAAATAACCCGGTTGCTCGATGTCGAGTTTCAGGTCGGCCGTACAGGCGCCCTGACCCCGGTCGCCCGGCTTGAGCCTGTCTTTGTGGGTGGTGTGACGGTCAGTAATGCCACACTGCACAACATGGACGAAGTCGAACGAATTGGCGTTCACATTGGCGATAGGGTCATCGTACGCCGCGCCGGGGATGTGATTCCCCAGGTCGTGCGGGTCATCGAAGACCAGCGCCCGGATGACGCCCGGCCCGTGCAGTTGCCCGAAGCCTGCCCGGTCTGTGGCTCGGCAGTTGAGCGGGTTGAAGGCGAAGCCGTATCCCGCTGCACCGGCGGCATTCACTGCGACGCTCAGCGCCGCGAAGCGCTCAAGCATTTTGTCTCGCGCCGCGCGCTCGACATTGAAGGGCTGGGCGAAAAACTGATTGATGCTCTACTGGAAAAAGGGCTGCTGCACACACCGGGTGATATTTTTGAGCTGACCGCTGAACAACTGGTTGAGCTGGACCGGATGGGCGAGAAATCAGCCGGTAATGTGATTGCCGCCATCGACGCCGCCAAACAGACCACGCTGCCGCGCTTTCTCTATGCGTTGGGCATCCGCGAAGTCGGCGTAACGACGGCCGCTAACCTGGCCCAGCATTTTGGAACTCTTGAAAAACTCTGGAGTGCCAGCGAAGAAGATCTGCTCGAAGTCGACGATGTTGGTCCCAAGGTCGCCGCCCATGTCCGGCACTTCTTTGAAGAACCCAATAACCGGCTGGAGATAGAGCGGCTGGTGAGTCTGGGGCTGAGTTGGCCGGACCCCAAACCGGTATCCGGCTCGATGCCGCTCTCGGGCCAGACCTGGGTGGTCACCGGCAAGCTGGAATCGCTAAGCCGCGATGAGGCGAAGGATTACCTGCAGCGTCTCGGCGCAAAAGTAGCCGGCAGCGTTTCAGCCAAAACGACCCAACTGGTTGCCGGGCCGGGCGCAGGCAGCAAGTTGAAGAAAGCCACCGACCTGGATGTGCCGGTGATGGATGAAGCTGAATTTCTCGACGTTTTAAGGGAGCACCAGTTATGGCAATAACGACCGCTGTCAGCGCCGGATCAAGCCGGTTGCCGCGGGAGGGTTGCTGATATGGATCAGGAAACCCTGGTGTACGGTGTCATCCGTGATGTGGCGTCCAATGATGCCCGGTTTTTATTGAACAGCCGGCTGGTCAATTGCGACGCTATTTTGAGCCTGACCGATATCGACAGTTTTCCCTACCTGACCACCAGCATGTTCTCGATTCCCACAGAAGAGCTGGAGCAGGGCACCTATCAGACCCAAGTAATTCACTTTGCGGCCTCTTACCAGGCGGTGGAATACCACTGGGAAGCCTGGATCGCCAAGTTCGAGCATCTGCTGAAACAGATGTACTGGGTCTCGGCCACGGTGCACCTTGAAACCGAGCTGTCTGGCAACCATACCTTTCAGTGGGACAGCCCGGGTGCCTACCACGCACCCAGCGATGATCTGTCCGTCCATTGCGAATGGGAGCATGAAGTGGCTTTTGGGCACGCCCGACTATGATTATTCCAGCCGAACAACTGTCTCCCGAGACCCTGGATTCGATTGTGAGGGAGTGGCTGATGCGCCAGGGCGAAGACTGGGGCCTGGTTGACGGTGGCCTCGACGATGCCATTCCTCTGGCTCGCGCTCGGGTGCTCGACGGTGATCTGGTGATTCTCTGGAGCGAGACCGAAGAAACACTGAACATCCTGCCGCGGGACGACGTTCGCCGCAGCGACCAGAAAGAAGCCTGGGAAGACCAGACACCAACACGTTCAGGCGACTGGGACATGGATCAATCGGGCGGCTCCGATCACGATCAGTAACTGACCTGGCATTGGCCCGCACCGGATACCGGGCATGCCCCTGTGGGGTCGGGCGGAATGCCGCCCACTCAATCCATCCATGGAGCCTAGGCCGCAGGATATGAATCCCATCCGTGGGATTCACCCTTCGGGCTCGCTGCGCTCATGCTAAAACGCTCCTGGCGTTTTAGTCCCTGCTGCGGACTACCCCACAGGGGCATGCCCGGCATCCGGTGCTAGTCTTCCAAGCGAACTCCGAAATTTGACTGACTAAAAAGGCACTCCGATGAACTCCTGGATACTGTACAGCTTGGCCCTGGCCGCCATCGTAATCATCGCCGTTCTGGCCACCATTGCCTGGCGTTTGCAGCGGCAGGTGCGCCGGCAAGAGCGCGAACGCGAGGAACACCAGGCAGCCTACAACCAGAAAACCGAAGCGCGCCGCGCCTTTGTACTGCAAAGCCTGGAAATCATCTCAACCAATGTACTGGAAGAAGACCTGAACCTGACCGAGGCGACGATTCGCTGCAAAATTCTGTTGGATTCACTGGAATTGCCCGAGGCCGAACGGCAGTCATACCAGGTGCTGGATCAGGTGTTCGAGCAAGTGCAGGGGTT
Organism: Saccharospirillum sp.; assembly: GCA_035704555.1. Taxonomy (GTDB): domain Bacteria; phylum Pseudomonadota; class Gammaproteobacteria; order Pseudomonadales; family Natronospirillaceae; genus Saccharospirillum. The sequence continues at coordinate 9,686 of DASSWT010000144.1, forward strand.
CGATACCCACCAGGCCAGAAAAGACCTGACCCCGGCAGAGCGCCATCGCCAGGATCAACAACGGGAAAAGATCGAATCGGAATTTGAAGCGCCCCTGAAGGCCTGTTTCACCCGGTTACAACAGATCAACCGGGCTACAATTCAGTAGCAAAATCGCGATGGGTGGCATGAGTGCTTATGCGGGGGCGCCGTGAATACGTCCGTGTAGGCTTAACTTCGGCATCCATGCCTCAGATACCCCCGCATAAACACTCATGCCACCCATCGCTAACCTCTAGCCAACTTTGAAACTAGAGAAAAATATAACGCTATTCACCCGCTTTAGGGACTCGCAAACGATAACTAAGTACAGCTCTTTCCCCAGCAGGCAAACTGTAGATCAACCACTGAATATACCCAATTTCCTCAGCAGGCATCTCGACACCGGCTGGAAAAAACGTATTGCCATCGGGCGACAAGCGGAACTCACCATTGCGACTGTCCAGTTTGAACGAGCCGTCGATTAATTGGGCGCCATCGGAGGGGACTGTATTCACCAGTAATAAGTCAGTGAGGGTTTGAGTGCCAATGTTAACCGCTTCGACCTCCAGCTCGAGCAAATCGCCGGGGCGAGCTTCGGCTATTTCAGTGCGACTGAAATTGGTGTCACCTTCTGCTTTGGTAAGGCGGTAGAAGGTTTCTTTCACTTCGATCTGGCTTTCTGCAACAGCGCCAATACTGAACAGGCACAGAAACGCCGCGAGCCAGATACGCAGGTGTTTGGTCCATTCGAGCGTCCACTTCATGAGTCCCTCCCGAGATTCTGTACGGTCAATCTCCAAGCATAGTATCCATATATGACCCACTTTACACCGGTGACACCAGAGCAAGCCATCGAAAGTCAGATACCGGTGTCACGCCATTGTGGGGCCAGTTTGACCAGCCAGTCGGTCAGGGCATCGGACATCAGTAACGCATCGGTGCGGGGGTCGTCGGAGTCGGCGCTTTGTTCGATCAGGGTGTCGGTGAACTTCAGGCGCTTTAGCGTGAAACTGTCGTCGATGACGGCCTGGCAATTATCGTTCAGCACGATGCCCATCTGGCGAATGCGCATACCGCTGTCGAGTGAGTGGGCAATTTCCGGTGCTTCCAGATCGAGGTTGCGGTAGCGGGCCTTGATGGTTGGGTCTTCAGCCATGACCAGCTCCAGATCTTCCAGCAGTTCGGTGCCTTCGGGGCGACGTTCAGGCTGTTGGAACCATTCGGTCAGGATGGCGCTGCCGGCGACGGACTTGCCGACCGGAATAACGGGCAGGGAGCCGATGCTCTCGCGCAACTTCGCGGTCACGTCGTCAGCCACTTTTTCGCTGGCCGCATTGATCACCAGCCACTGGTGTTTCAGATCGATCCAGGCGCTGGTGCGGCGGGTCTTGTGGAAGGCCCGGGGCAGCAGTTCAGCTCTGAGCTGCTCTTTGAGCGCGTCTTTTTCCTTACGGCCCGGGCGGCGACCCTCGGCTTCCTCAACGGCGTCTATTTTTTCCGCCAGTTGCTCGTTCAGCACACTGGCCGGAAGAATTTTTTCCTGAATCTGGGCGGTGATGAACAGCCGGTCACCGACTTTTTCGCACAGCATCTGGCTGTCTTTGAAGGGCGGTACCCAGCCAAAGGCACTTTCCTGCAGAGCCGTCAGGCCGGTGAAGGGCGTTTGAGCCAGTTTTTCGTTGAGTTGGTCTTCAGAACCGGACCAGGTGTCGGTGAAACGATACACGCGTGCGTTTTTAAACCACATTAAGCCAGCTTCCCATCGGC
>DASSWT010000296.1:0-2236 GCA_035704555.1 Saccharospirillum sp.
ATTCACGCCGACCCCGCAGAAGCACCACCGGTAGCCGTCGCGGACCATGACCACGAAGCACCCCGGACGTCGCTGACAGGCACACACCCAGCCCACAATCCGGTACACTCAGACTTCCACTCCACAGCAACCGGGATAGCCAGATGTCGCTCCCACCCGCTTCCGGTAAGCGCTATTTCCGAACACAGCTTAATGCTGGAACTGATGCCGAAACCGATCTGATTGAAGAAGTCCCGGTAGCGATCAGCTATGGCGATATCACTCACGGCATCATGATGCTGACGCCAACAGATCTCGACGACTTCCTGGTGGGTTTCAGCCTGAGCGAAGGTGTGATCCGCCGTGCGTCAGACCTGCTGGACTGGACGCTAACAACCACTCACACACCCGATGGCCTGCCCGCCTACCTGCTCGATGCCACCCTGAGCGCTCGCCGCCAGTCGCAATACCGCAGCCGGCAGCGACAGATGATGGGCGCCACCGGGTGCGGCCTGTGCGGCAGCGATTCGCTGGAAAGCGCCTTTGCACCTCTGGAGCCGCTGAAACCGGCGCCAGTTCTGCCCCGTGAGCAACTGAGCCAGCTTCGTGATCAGCTCACTGGGGCGCAAACGCTCGGCCCGGGGGTTGGTGCCATTCATGCGGCGACTCTGGTCGACCCGCAAGGTAACCTTATCGCCTGCCGCGAAGATATTGGCCGACACAACGCACTCGACAAACTCATCGGCCACGCCCTGCGCCGTGAACACCCACTCACGGGGCACACCCTGGTGATGAGCAGCCGCTGCAGCGTCGAACTGGTCAACAAAGCCGTTATTGCCGGGGTCTCTACGCTGGTCAACCTGGCTGCCCCGAGCACCCTGGCAGTAGATCGTGCCCGCCGCTATGGCCTTAATCTGGTGCACCTTGCCCGGGACAACCAGCCCAGATATTACAGTCCGGTGATTGAATAAACCCGAAGGCGGTATTTACAGCCAACTGATAGCCGATATATGATCCATATACACATCATATATTCGGAGCGCGACCATGGGCATTGTCAAAATCAACGACGACCTTCACGAAGACATTCGAAAAGCCAGCTCATTCATGGTGCGCTCCATCAACGCCCAGGCCGAATACTGGATTAAAATCGGCATGCTGGCCGAAGCCAACCCCGGCAAATCGTTCAACGAGATCGTGAGCGAACAAATGAAGGAAGCCGACGTCGAGGTAAGGAAGATCGCCAGTGTCTGAGATTAAACTGAAAACCCCGGCCGAGCTGCAAATCATGCGAGAATCCGGCCGCCTGCTCGCCTCCGTTTTTGCTTATCTCGATGGTCAGATAGCGCCAGGCATCACCACCATGGATATCAACAACCTGACCGAGCGCTACATCATCGACCAGTTGCAGGCACGCCCGGCCAGCAAAGGCCAGTACGGCTATCAATATGTATTGAACAGCTCAGTCAACCATGTGGTGTGCCATGGTGTACCTTCAGAGACACAGAAACTGAAATCCGGCGACATCGTCAACGTCGATATTACACTGGAAAAAGGCGGCTATATTGCCGATTCCAGCAAAATGTACCTGATCGGTGAAGTCACACCGCTGGCAAAACGTCTGGTCGATAAAACCTACGACGCCATGTGGGAAGGTATACGCGTCGTTAAACCGGGCGCCACCCTGGGCGACATTGGCCACGCCATCCTGCGGCACGCTACAAAAAACGGCTACACCGTCGTCCGTGAATATTGCGGTCACGGCATTGGCCGGGAGATGCATGAAGCACCTTCGGTATTACACTACGGCCAGCAGGGCAAAGGCATGGTGTTGCAAGAGGGTATGACTTTCACCATCGAACCGATGATCAACCAGGGCAAAGCCAAGGTTAAGCAAAAGAACGACGGCTGGACCGTTGTGACCAGCGACAAGAAGCTGTCGGCGCAATGGGAACATACGATCGCCGTAACCGCCGATGGATATGAAGTACTTACGCTGCGGGAGGAGGAACGGGTTTAGCAAACGGCAGCCAGCAGCCAACCAATCATTGACACGGGTTGGTCGTCTGGCTAAAGTCCCGCTTGGTTCCAGGCACCAGCCGCTCGCGGGCTTTTAATAGCCCAGGTAAAGTTCTGGCAGACCTTTCCAACGTCACCCTTGCGCATTCTGTAAGGTGGTAATGCGAGCACCATCTCCGTTAGACAGGCACACAGAATGCCAGCAAGTGGAGACACCACCATGTCATCTCCTTCTGAA